>JAAWNY010000115.1 GCA_022799175.1 Lachnospiraceae bacterium
AACGTAACCCCCCAATACATTATATAGTTTTTGCTACACCCCATAAGAAACGAAATACCTTCTCCTGAAAGAGCCGACTACCCCGTCGGCTCTTTCACTTTATAAAATTTGTAATGAAAATATACGAATATAGTAGAAATTAATGCAGAAACAGGTTGTAACTTGGAGCAGAATCATTTAAAATAGTAATCACCGTGATTTTATCATGTTTTTGAGAGGATGTTTTTGGTTATATGGATGAGCAAATGACAGGATTAAACCGGCGGGCGCTTTTTACAGATGAGACGCAAGATTATCGGCGACCAGAAGAGCCGGATGCAGGAGATCGGGTAGCGCTGCGGTTTCGGACAGCAAAGAATAATGCAGATAGCGTCTATTATATTGAGGAAGAGAAGAAGTTGAAAGCTCGGATGATAAAGGTTTCATCGGATGAGTGTTTTGACTTTTACGAATATGTGATTGTAGTGGATAGAAAGCCACGGCGATATTATTTTGAGGTTATCAAAGATGGGGAAAGCTGCTGTTTTAACCGTTTAGGCGCTGTGGAAAAACATGAGGATTGTTTTGCATTTCGCATTACTCCTGGATTCCATACACCAGAATGGGCAAAGGGAGCAGTCATGTATCAGATTTTTGTAGATCGGTTTTGCCGCGGAGACGCAAAAAACGATGTGCAAACTTGTGAATATGTTTATATTGGACGTCCAGTCTTTCATGTGGAGGATTGGGGAAGGAATCCATCTACAATGGATGTTGGATGTTTTTATGGTGGGGATCTGCAAGGAGTATGGGATAAGCTGGATTATCTGCAAGATTTAGGGATAGAAGTGATTTATTTTAATCCTCTTTTCGTTTCTCCTTCTAATCATAAATATGATACGCAGGATTATGATCATATAGACCCGCATTATGGTGTGATTATCAAAGATGGTGGGGAATTAGTGGCACAAGATGCTGTCAGTAACGAACATGCCACTCGCTATCAGATTCGTGCTGCTTTACAGGAAAACTTAGAAGCCAGCGATGCTTTCTTTGCCCGTTTTATGGAAGAAGTTCACAAACGGAAAATGAAAGTAATTATTGATGGGGTGTTCAACCATTGTGGTTCTTTTAATAAATGGTTGGACCGGGAGCTCATCTATGCGCACCAGGGAATGTATGAGCCGGGAGCCTATGAGTCAGCAGACAGCCCATATCGTACTTTTTTCCGTTTTTATAAGGAGGACGCATGGCCATATAATTCTCATTATGACGGCTGGTGGGGACATGATACCCTTCCCAAGCTAAATTATGAAGAATCTCCGAAGTTATATGAATATATTATGGAAATTGCGAGTAAATGGGTATCTCCTCCCTATTGTGTGGATGGTTGGCGTTTGGATGTGGCAGCAGATTTGGGGCGCAGCAGCGAATTTAATCATCAGTTTTGGCGTGATTTCCGCAAGAAGGTCAAGGAAGCGAATCCACAGGCGATTATTTTGGCAGAGCATTATGGAGATCCGGGAAGTTGGTTGCAGGGAGACCAATGGGATACGGTCATGAATTATGACGCTTTTATGGAACCATTAACCTGGTTTTTGACGGGTATGGAAAAGCATAGTGATGAGTATAATGGAGAGCTTTTGGGGGATGGTGGCTGGTTTTTTCGAACCATGGCCTACCATATGAGCCGGATGCAAACACCATCTCTGATGGTATCAATGAACCAGCTGTCGAATCATGATCATAGCCGTTTTTTGACGCGAACCAATCAGATTGTGGGTAGGATTGGTAGTGTAGGAGCAGACAAAGCGAATGAGGGAATCCGAAAATATGTGTTGCGAGAAGCCGTACTGATTCAGATGACATGGCCGGGAGCGCCGACATTGTACTATGGAGATGAAGCAGGAGTGTGTGGCTGGACAGATCCAGACAGCCGCCGGACTTATCCTTGGGGACAGGAAGACTATGAGCTGATTGAATTTCACCGTTATATGATCACATTGCATCGGGCGTTGCCAGCTCTGCGGCGAGGCTCTCTCAAACAGCTTTTAGAAGGTAGGAATCTGATTGCTTATGGACGTATGCGGGGAATCAATAAGTGCGCAGTAGCACTAAACAGTGGTGACGAAACATGCCAGATAAAGTTGCCAGTATGGGAGCTAGGAATAGCAGACGGACAAATAATGACACAGCTGATGTTGACCAACAAGGATGGCTATAATGCAGGAATGAAACCTTATGAAGTGAAAGATGGAAAAATAACTTTGGAGTTGCCGGGCGGTTCTGGAGTTTTGCTTTCCATTGGCGGGAGGCTTCGGTAATATCAGGAAAGGATTATGTATTGACAAATTGGCAATTATGGGGTAATATGTGAAAAGTAATAGAAATGCCTTGGTAGCTCAGTTGGTAGAGCAGAGGACTGAAAATCCTCGTGTCACTGGTTCGATTCCGGTCCAAGGCATTTTTTATTTACACGAGAATATATACCACAGAAGTGAGGGGGGAGAGAAAATAAAAAACAGGGTTGATTTTTTGAGATTATTATGATAGAATTATTTCTGTTAATAGAACAGTTTATATTATTTATATGCGACAGTGGCTCAGTTGGTGGAGTACGACCTTGCCAAGGTCGGGGTCGCGGGTTCGAGTCCCGTCTGTCGCTCTCACGTAAAAGAGCCACAAACCTAAGGTTTGTGGCTCTTTTTGCGGAGTGGGGTGTGAAGAAAAGTCTGTAAATTCAAATCTTCTATGATAATGATCAGGGCTGAAGGCTCGTCTCGGAGCTTCAGCCCTTGTTTTATATATAACAACACCGTTAGGGCATGTCAAGAGCAAGCGGTATTTTCCGCCAGTCTTGCTGGATTTTTATGGATTATTCCGGCAGCCGTCTCTCGTACATGATGCTCAGTTCCCCATAAACCTGCCTCCAGTTACGGAGAGGCATTGTCCACTTTTCGTGGCCTCAAAGGAGGATTTTCGGTCTTGAGGCACCTGAATCTCCATGCTACCATAGCTGCTGTTGACCTTTTTAGGCTTATAGCCATTGCGATAGTCACCGCTGTCAGAGCGTTCGGATTGGGAGTAGCCGAAATGCTTATCCATTTCAACCTCCATCATTTCCTTGCTTATGCTTCTCGTTTCCTTATTTTAATGACATTGGCGTCCAGCCCCCCATTTTCATAATGTCAACCTCAGGAACGTTCATGGCACTCATTTTTGACGCAAAACCTACTAAAGGAGGTATAGAACCATGTCTGATAACATTATACAACTAAACGAGGACTTAATAAAGCACGATCGGAAGGATCTTGTCCGCTCCAGTGTGGAAATAGTGTCAAGATGCAAGAAGGATTTTCAGTTTAGGCTGGATTACAGATCTAAGAGCTTAATATTTTCCCTGATTATCTCAACTAAATATCTGCAAATAGCAAACGCTATTTGCAGATATTCTCTAAAATTTTTAACGAGGTTTTTTATTTTACGCAAAAAAGATTTTCTTTATTAGATAAAGAAGTCATGTTGCTTTTTAAAGATATGTTCCATGTTTCTTTTGAGAAATGTGTACATATAAAGTAACTCGTAAATTTTATTTTTCACAAGCTTGTCTATTCTTATGGTAATAGTCAAAACAGGATTACTCTAACCATGCTCTTAAATTTAACAAATTTAGGGAAATAAAAAACAGGAGGTAAAGCAGCAATGTCATTTAGATAAGGAAACGAGAAGCATAAGCCAGGAAATGAGGTGAGAATCAACGCCAAA
>JAAWNY010000033.1 GCA_022799175.1 Lachnospiraceae bacterium
ATTGCGTTCCACATAACGCCGGTTGGAGGCATCCGTCGAGGCCGCTCCTTCCGGATCCAGGGAAGAGAGTCTGGCGTATAGCGCTTCCGTGCAAAATAAAGTCAAAAGGATATCGGTCAAACAGCGCTGCAAATTCAGGAATTGTATGCCTTTGCATACCAAACTCAAGTCCCTGCTTGATTCGGATTTGGCCTTTATATGAACGCTGCAATTCTTGTATCTTTTCCACATATCGTGGATAATCCACATTAGCGAGAGGACTCCCATCTCGATAAAGAATTTCTTTACCGCTGTCCCAATCCACCTTTACACCATAATCCACATGATCCGTAAAACAGATTTCATCCAGTCCCAGCCGGATAGCATCCTTTACTACATTTTCCATAGGATAATCCGAATCGTCACTAAATTCTGTATGTACATGATAATCTACGAACATTCCCGCGCCTCCCTTCTATCGGATTTTCAAACGGTCAATCGTTCTTGACCCCGATAAATCTCACAGACAATTTCCCGATTCTATCCGACTTTTGCAAAAATAATTATAATATTTCTAAACAGAAAAATCCAGCAGAACTATCCAATGTCATTTAGAAAAAAACAAGAAAATCAGCCAAGAAAAAGAGGAGAAAAGTAACGGAACAGGAGCAGATGATTTCCCCATATCATTTAGATAAGGAAACGAGAAAATCAGCCAAGGAAGAGGGGAGAGAAGCAATGGAAAATAGTCTGTGAATTTTGACTTTTGCAGAGATTTAGAAGTCCTTAAATTCCTGAATTTGGCGTTGAAACGAAAATATACATTGTCTGAACAAAGCGAGTTTGTATATTTTCGTTTCGTTTTTAGCAAAAGTCAGGGATTTTAGGAATTCTTAATCTCGAAACCGAAAAAAGGAACAGACCATTTTCCATTGCTTCTCTCCCCTCTTCCTTGGCGTACCTTTTGTCACTACTTATCCAAATAACATTGCAAAAACTCATTTCTGATAATACATCTCCCGCATCGTCTTTTGATAAATCTCCCACAACCGCGGATACGCATATTCAAAAAATCCTTGATACGCACTGCAAAAATAATTTTTCCCACTGCTGTTTTCCGTCACTGGCTCCCGGTTGCGCCGGCAGCCTCCTCGACACAATTCATACCACTGGCAAGACCGACAATCTTCATGAATCTGCCTGGACCACCGGACAAATCCCAGCTCCTCCTGCCTCTTTTCCATCTGTTCGAAACTGTCCGTAGTAATATTTCCCAAAAGCCACTCATCTAGTGCGTAGAAATCACAGGGATATGTGCTTCCATCTGCCTCAATCACCCATTGTCTGCCACAAGTTCCACGCATATTACAGCTCTCCGGCGTCTGACCATTTAAAAGCATCATCAGATTCTCAAAATAGCGATTATATACATACGGACCATTCTTTCTATCTAAATACCAGGCATCAAATATGCCTTTTAAAAACACTTCGTATTTTTCCGGCGTCAGAGAATACTCATGACCACCCGGCATCTCTCCAATCGGATCCAAACATTCGATATACTGTTGATATCCCATCCCGTTTTTCTTAAAAAAATTATAAATTTTCTGACTGTTTCTCGTCGTAGCCGCCGTCACCACAGTAAGAATATTATAATCTACCTGATATTTTTTTAATAAACGAATCGCCTCCATCACCCGATTATAGGTTCCTTTACCGGCGGCGTCTAACCGGTAGCGATCATGGATTTCCTTTGTCCCATCCAGAGAAACTCCCACCAAAAAATGATTCTCTGCCAAAAATTGGGCCCATTCGTCATCAATCACATAGCCATTCGTCTGAATCGCGAAGTGAAATTTCAACTTTCTGGGATTTGGCTGTGCTGCCACATATTCGATCAAATCTCGAAAAAAATCAATACCAATTAGTGTTGGCTCTCCGCCCTGAAAGGCAAACGTACATTCCCGCTCCGCAAAAGCCAATCCTTTATCTACGATCGCATGCATGGTCTCTTTGGACATCATCCCGTAAGAGCGAATCTCCCGATTGTCCTGTTCATCCGCATAAAAGCAATATTTACACCGCATATTACAGCAGCCAGATGCCGGCTTGATTAAAAAACTGATTGGTGGCATTTGTTCCTCTCCTCTCCTGTGTGAGATTATTGAAAACCGGCATAGCAACCATATACTGCCATACCGGTTTTTCACTCTCAATCTGAATAAAAAATCATCATTCTAATTTACTCTGTCCTCTTCTTCACAGCCTCCTCCTGAATCCGGTCTAGCTCTGCCATACATTCATCTACCGTGGCACCATTCAAGAGTTCTCGCACAATCAAACAAAGATTCCCCCACTGCTCCATCTTCATATTGGCGTTGGAAGCCAACACATAGACGTTCTCCTTCATCTTTTCATTCAGTGGTTCCAATGCCGGAATACAATCTACTTCCACATTTTTCGTTGCGGGAATCACCCGATTTGTCTGTGAATAAAGCTTCAACGCCTCATCCGAAAGAATGATATCAAGAACCGCCTTTGCATCCTCCAGATTTTTTGCATCTACACTGATACCATAGCCGGTAATCGGCACCACCGGCATCTGTCCCCGGCTGCTGGGAAAGCCGATCACCTGCATTTCAAAATCTGGTTTTCCATAAGCTGTATCCGCATTAGCCGCCCCCCAATAAGCCATCACAATCGGTGTCTTCTGAGCCAAAAAATCCGGGCCTTCTCCCTCTATCGCCTCATAGGTATAAGCAGTCTTAGCATTAATATATCCCTTATCGATCATCTCTTGCAGAAATTCAAAACCAGGACGCATATAATCGCTGTATTTACTTTCTCCACTGTTGAACGCTTCAATCTCCAACTGTGTATTCTCTCCGTTGTATAAATTCGCAAATGCCTGAGCAAAGACAAAAGTTTCCAGCCACCAACGATTAGCACCGACCGGCGTCTCAATTCCGTTCTCCTTAAATACTCGACAACATTCCAGAAATTCCTCCGGAGTATTTGGCAAAGACAAATGATATTGATCAAACATATCTTTATTTACAAACAAACCATATACCACAATCTCCTGCGGAATCGCTACCAACTTTCCATTGACTGTGTTTGCTGCCTTTACCACATCCCGCAAATTTTTTGTACATTCCAGATCCGAGAGATCTAGTAGCCTTCCCTCTTCTCCCAACAGCTGAATGGCATCCGGATTAAGCAAATAAAAATCATCCATATTGTTGCGCACCCGATCTAGTGTCACTTCGTCATACGTTCTTTCCTGATAATTCTCTGCCGTATAGGTCCGATATTCTACGGTCAAATTCAATCTCTTTTCCGCTATACTAATCGTTTTGTCAAATGCCGTCCTTGAGACATTGTCTGCGCCTGGTTTCGATTTCTCCATGGGACCAAACAAATTGACGGTTTTCCTATTGTTATCTACTTCTGCAACCAGATTCGGCTGCAGATCCTGCTTTATGCTGCAAGCAGCCATAACCAATGTGACAATTCCGGTCAGACCAACCGCCCATACTTTTTTGATGCTCATCTTTCTAACCTTTCCTAATTTCTTGATTCTAAATTCTAATACTTTTTGGCAATCCACTGATTCAAAGTCTTCTTCAGTAGATTCATATCAATCGGCTTTGCGATGTGGACATTCATGCCAGCATCCAATGCATCCTTTACATCCTCCGCAAAAGCATTGGCTGTCATGGCAATAATCGGAATCGCTCTGGCATCCTCGCGCTTCAAAGCCCGAATTACCCTCGACGCTTCATAGCCATTCATAACTGGCATCTGGACATCCATCAAAATAGCGTCAAACTCACCTTCCGCTGACCGCTCAAAACGTTCCACCGCCAACTGGCCATTTTCCATAATTTCACACGTCGCTCCTTCCACGTCCAAAAGTTCTGACAGGATCTCCGCATTGATCTCATTATCCTCCGCAACTAGAAGATGCATTCCCTGCAAGCTTTCGTGTTCTGTCGACTTCGCTATCGAATACCCAACTCCCTTCCCCGCTTTCATCTCAAGAATTTTCTCTTTAAATGCAGATACAAAAAACGGTTTTGCAAGAATTCCCGCATTCTCCACATGACGAATCTCATCCTCCACATCAATACCGTCATAAGCCGTTAAAAATAAGATTGGTAATGTGTTTGATATCTTACTTCGAATCTGCCTTGCCGTCTCCATGCCATCGATTTCCGGCATTTTCCAGTCTAAAAGAATCATATGATATTCCTGACTTGTATCCAAATTATTGCCAAGTCGAACAAGAGCCTCTTCTCCGCTGAATGCCGTATCCACTACCACCCCTGTATTTTTCATAAGAGTCTGAATATTCTCACAGATCTCCTTGTCATCATCCACTGCCAAAATTCGAGAAATTCCACTCTTCTCCCAGAATTCCCGATCCGCCTGTCCGTCTGGTATCCGAAGCTCCAGCTCTACCCGGAAAACACTTCCCTTATCGATCTCACTGGAAACTTCTATGGTTCCCCCCATCAGATCCACGATATTTTTGGTAATCGCCATTCCAAGTCCCGTTCCCTGTACCTTATTTGTGGTGCTATTCTCCGCCCTGGTGAATGCCTCAAAAATCGTCTTTAAATATTCCGGCGTCATCCCATAGCCATCATCTTCCACTTCAATCCGGATATGCTCATATTGGCTGGAGCGCTGTGGCAAACCAATGAGCCGAAACCAAATATTTCCCCCTTTGGGCGTGTATTTTACCGCGTTTGACAAAAGATTGATCAGAATCTGATTGATTCGGGTCTCATCCCCCACCAGATACTCATGCTTGATACCAATTACGGTTACATCAAAATTTTGGTCTCTTGCATTTGCCATCGGTCGAATAATGGCATCCACAGAAGAAACCAAATTGTTCAGTGTAAATTCTCCAATCGTCAAAACTACCTTTCCACTCTCAATTTTTGATACATCCAAAACATCATTGATCAGGCTGAGCAGATGCTGTCCCGATGCGGTAATCTTTTTTGTATATTCACGTACTCTAACTGGATTGTCTGCATCTTTGGCAAGCAGAGTCGTAAATCCCAGAATTGCATTCATTGGTGTTCGGATATCATGGGACATATTGGACAAAAATGTTGTTTTAGATTTGCTTGCAATCTGCGCCGCTTGCAGCGCCTCTGCCAACTGCTTGTTATGAATCTCCCGCTCCATTTCCCGCTCTCGGCGAACTCGATTCTGTTGTCTCTGGTTGAAGTAATACAAAAGGCAACATAAAAAAAACGCCACTAACATCACCAGGACTACTATCATAATATTCTGATTGACTGCCTTGCCCTCCTGCTGAATCGCTTCGATGGGAACATAACCAATCAAATAAATCCCTCCGTCATTGACTGCCCACATATAAATCAAAGAATCCTTATCTCGAATATCGTGGTAAAACATAATATTCTTTCCAGAGGTTATGCTGGCATCCACTTCCGCCTGCAATTCCGGCTCCATAATATTATTTGCCCGGTAAAAGTCTTGCAGGTTTAGATGACCTGCAATTCGTTCTCCCATCCCTTTGGGCTTTAACACCAGTCTCTCGCTCTTTGCATCCATAATATAGAGCATAGCCTTACCATTATAAAAGCTTCCTGGCAATGCCTCGTCAAAGGAATCATAAATATATTCCATATAGAGAACGGCGATCTCCTTATCTTCTTTTATCACTGGACACTTAATCGTATATGCCCACGTCCCCATACCATTCAGATAGGATTGCGAAATCGGAAGCCCATCCACGTTCTTTCCTGCCGAAAAATCCAATTCTTCCTCTGAAAAAGTATCTCCCACATTAGAAACCCCTTCGGTCTCTCCTGTTAAAATCAGCGAGATTCTTACCATTGTTCCATTCTTTTTATAAGAACGGATAAATTCCTCCGAATCTTCTATCATGGTAATCTCTTGGGCAATCAGCTTTTGAAATTCTGCTTCTTTATTTAAAATCGCCTCTATTGTACCTTTGATCAGACCCAGACTTTCACTCAAGTTATGAATCGCGGAAGAAGACATCTCTGCGGATATTTTTCGTGCCACAGAAAACACAACCATCCCCAAAATGCAAAAAACTAATACAATAGAAAAAATCAAAGAAATTTCTTTGTTTTTTCTGCTCTCCCCTTTTCTTTTTTTCATCCCTATCTCCATCTTGCCGACTTTGAACAGCTGTCCAAAATAGCCAAAATCTAATATTCCGTATTTTACAATATACCACTATTACATACCAAAGTCAAAAAGATTGTTTGATAAGATTGATAAATCTGATAAAATCAATCCTTCAAAGGATTATCGATTTTCAACATCCGATATCCAATCCCCACATGAGTCTGAATATACTGCGGCGATCCGGCTGATTTCTCCAGCTTTTTGCGCAGAGTCGCCATATACACGCGTAAAGATCCTACCTCATTCCCCCAGCTGTTCCCCCAGACACTCTGGGTGATAAATTTGTGCGTCAGCACCTTGCCGATATTCTGAGCCAACAGACATAAAAGCCGATATTCAATCGGAGTCAGATGCATCTCCTCTTCCCCCAAATAAGCGCAACCAGAAGCATAGTCAATCCGTAGATGACCATTGACAAACATTGCCTGCAGATGATTTCCGCTCTGCATCAGTATCAGTCGACGCTGCGTAACACGCAACCGAGCCAACAATTCTTCTACAGAAAATGGCTTGGTCAGATAATCATCTGCGCCTGCATCTAGCGCATCAATCTTGTCAGTATCCTCACTTCTGGCACTGATAACAATAATTGGCACATGCGACCAACTGCGAACCCGCCGGATTACTTCCACCCCGTCAATATCCGGCAAACCCAAATCCAGTAAAATGATATCCGGATTGTGGGAAGCTGCCTCCATCACGGCCTCCGTTCCGTTTGTCGCAACAACAAAACGATAGTTATGTGTTTTTAATGTTGTGGTAATCAAATTGCGCACTGGTGTATCATCCTCCACTACCAAAATCTGAAGTTTACTCATCTTTTATCTAACCTCCTCCAGCGGAAGGGTAAAACTGAAAACTGCTCCCTGTGGCTTATTGTCTGTCACGTGGATACTTCCGCCATGCGCCTCCACAATCGCCCTGCAAAGATACAATCCCAGCCCTAAACTACGGCGGTTATCCGCTATTTTATTCGTACCGCAGTAAAACTTGTCAAAAATTCTTTCCTTCTCTTTATCCGAAATCCCATTCCCTGTATCTGCAATTTGAACGATAGCCTTTGACTCGCTTCGTTTTGTGATGATGGTAACCGAAGAACCGGGAACTGTATATTTGATTGCATTGTCCACAATATTCACAATAACCTGGACAATCAGCTTGGCATCCGCCCTTACTAGCAAAAATTCTTCCTCATCCTCCACAAATAGTGGATGCCGGCCAGCCTTACGACGGATGTGTGTCATCGCTTCTTCTACAATATCACCAAGGAGTTCCGTAGAAGTATGCAGCGTCATTCGTCCATCCTCAATTCGCGTGGCATATAGGAGATTTTCCACCAGATTAATCAACCACATCGAATCCTCATAAATATCTTGGTAAAGTTGCATTCTGGTTTCTTTATCAAATCTCTCGCCATTACTGAGCAGATTATCCGCATTTCCAGAAATCGTCGTCAATGGCGTTCGCAGATCATGGGAAATGGTTCGTAACAAATTAGCCCGCAACCGTTCATTCTCAGCCAAAATTGCAGCCGCTTCTTTTTCACGGGCGTTCTTTTCATTCTCCAAGGCAAGCGCACATTCCCCAAGGATAGATAATAATATACTATGTTCCGAAGCATCCGGAGGATTATCTTCTGCCTCAATCCCCACTACCCCATAGACCCGCTCATTAACCCGCAAGGCCAGATACAGATATCGGATATCCGAAAGCGTATCCGTCGTCGCACCTGCAGAATGATTATTTCTCAATACCCATTCCGCTGCCTCTCGTTCCTTCTCCCATTCATAGTCAGAAGCTGACGCCGCCTCTGATAGAAACAGATAAGGTGCTGAAAGCTGCCCGTCCTCGTTGGAAAAAATCACTAGATTTCTTCCTAAAAGCTTCTTTAGCTGCTGCGCCGTTGCATTCATAATTTCTGTTTTATCGCCGGCTTTTGACAGTAGCTGATCCGTATCAAATAAAATTTTTGTCCGATGGGCAATCCTCGCCGACTGCCCCGCCTGCCTTTTATAGCGAATGGCAAAGGTCCCCGTGATATAAGCAGTCAGAAACATAACCACAAAGGTTACCGGATAACCGGTTTCATAAGCTGTCAGCGAAAAGCGCGGAGAGGTAAACAAAAAATTAAAAATAAATACACTGGCAATGGAAGAAACTAAGCTGTATACCGGATGAGAAACTACAGAGGAAGTCAGTAATACCCCAAGAATATATACCATGATAATATTTGCTTCTGTAAATCCCAATCGATAAAATCCCAATCCAAAAACTGTCGCGCCTGTCAAAATCCCCACGCTTCTAGCTGTATTCTTTAGTGCTTCCTCTCTATGAGAATACCTCGATCTCCACAGTCGATATCTCGTATGAGCGCTCTTATCGGGAATGATATGGATATCTGTATCCGGAGCATATGAAATCAGCTGTTCCGTCAGTGTTGGCTTGCCAAATAGGTACTTACGGGTAATCGCACTTCGTCCCAGAACAATTTTTGTAATACCAAAAAGCCTGGCAAACTCCGCGATCTGATATGGTACATCCTCACCATAGACCATTTCAATCTTTGCCCCCAGTTGCTTGGCCAGTTCCCGGTTGTCCCGCAATCGCTGCCGGTTTTCCAGCGAAGCAGATCCAAAGTCCGGAGTCTCTACAAAAAGAGCCGTAAACTGGCTGTTAAAGGCACGGGCCATCCGAGCCGCCGTGCGTATAATCCGTGCATTGGACGGTGCAGAAGAAAGACAGACTAAAATATGCTCATCTGTATGAAAACTGTTCTTTTTTTGGCGCTCATCCGCCAGATGCCTCACGCGATCCGCGCACCGCCGCAAGGCAATCTCTCGCAAAGCCGTCAGCTGCTCCACGGTAAAAAAGGAGTCTGCTGTACCGGACTCCTTCAGTCGTTCCATTAGTTCCTGAGGCTCTATATCTATCAATTCCACCTGATCTGCCTGATCAAAAACAGAATCTGGAATCCGATCCCAGGTGGCAATGCCAGTGATCGATGTCACCGTATCATGCAGGCTTTCAATATTTCCCACATTTACTGTAGTATAGACATCAATCCCGAATTTCAACAACTCATCAATATCTTGATAACGACGTCGGTGACGGCTGCCGGCCCCATTAGAATGAGCCAGTTCATCTACCAAAATCAAATCCGGCTTTCTCTCCAAAGCTCGATCCAAGTCAAAAGTCTCGTTACCATTTTGATTCAATGGACACAGCCTCTCGAACTTTTCTATCAATGCCATGGTCTCTCCGGAAGTATGCACAGCGATAGTGCCAATCAAAACATCCATACCCTGAGCTTTGACGCTTCCTGCTGCCTTTAGCATTGCCTGCGTCTTTCCGATACTCTCTGCATAGCTAAAAAAAATCTTCAAATGTCCTCTTACTGGCTGTTGCACGGCAATCACCCCCTGTGGTTGCTATGAATTTTATCATAGAATCCAAGAATGTTCAATTGAAGGTGTCATCTTCCCTTCATTGAAATTTATGCAACGCCATATTGAGACATTTTTCAATAATAGTTTGGATTCTCCCCATCATAAAATAACCTAGAAGAAAAATTCCCATCGTAGAACCAATTAATAGAATTTCTTTCATTTCGTAACACCTCCTCTTATAAAAAGCGTCGTCAAAAATCATGCATCAAAACAAATCTGCCTTTAGATATGAAAACATTTCTGAACTGCTTTGGGCTTTCCCAAAACCAGTATGGATTTTTCTCTGCTGAGTATTGTATCTGGAACAATATTCATATTCAGTTTGCCATTTTCTCTGACTCCTAAGATATTTATCCCATATTTTTTGCGAATATCCAACTGGATGATGGTCCTGCCACTCCATTCATTAGGGATAGCCAGCTCAAAAATAGAATATTCTCTGTCCAATTCCATATAATCCAAAATGTGCTCAGAGGTACAGCGGATTGCCGTCCAAGACGCCAGCTGCTTTTCCGGATACACCACCTCGTCGGCACCATTTCGCAACAGGAATTTTTCCTGTACGCCTCGCGATGCCCTGGCAATCACCTTTTTTGCTCCCAATTCTTTCAGAAGGGATGCTGTTTCCAACGAATTCTGAAAATTATCGCCAATCGTCACGATACAAGCATCAAAGTTACGAATTCCCAGAGAAGAAAGAAACTCTTCGTTCGTGCTATCGCCAATCTGCGCACTCGTCACAAAAGGCAATGCCGCGTTAACCCGTTCCTCATCATGATCCACCGCCATGATCTGATGATTTAAATCATTAAATTTCATAGCAATATGTCTGCCAAATCTTCCCAACCCAATCAATAATATCGCTTTCATCTCATCCTCCTTATCTACCACAGTCCAGTTTTCTCTATTCCCTTGTGCTCTTTCCTTCTTTTGCTCTTTTCGTTCGCTATCTTTTTATTTGAATAATAAACGTTATCTTACAATCATTCTCTATCCTACTGTCATCTTCTCCTGTGGCAGTCTCGCCGTATTTCCCCTTCTGTTGCCAGATAATGCTGCAAAAACCAAAGTCAACCCGCCAACTCTACCTATGTACATCAAAAAAATCAGAATTATCCGGGAAAGCATCCCTAACTGTGGCGTCAAACCAAGGCTCAAACCCACAGTTGCCACCGCCGACGAAGTTTCAAACAGGCATTCCAAAAGCCCAATCCTCTCTACACGACTAATTATCAGCCCTCCACCCAGAAAAAGCACGAGATACATCATTAAAATCGTCACTGCATTTCTCACTGTATCCTCATCCATTCTCCGGCCGAAGAAATGAGTGTGTTCCCGATGAAAGAATACGGAAATCGCTGTGGACAGTAACACGGCAAAAGTTGTGGTTTTCATACCACCAGCCGTGGAACCGGGAGAACCTCCCACTAGCATCAACAGTATCATCACAGCCAGTCCAGCTTCACTCATCCGATTGAAATCTATCGTATTAAATCCGGCCGTCCTCGCTGTGACCGATTGAAATAAAGAACCTAATATCCGTTCCTCCAAAGGATATCCTGACAATTCAAAAAAGAAAAAATACAACGAGGGAATCGCAATCAAAAGTACAGTCATACTCAAAATCACCTTGCTCTGCACCCGGTATTTCCGAATACGATGTCTGTTTGTCATAATATCTTCCCACGTCAGAAAACCGATTCCCCCCGTCACAATCAAGGCCATGATCGTGAAATTAATCATCCAGTTTCCAGCAAAGGAAGTCAGGGAAGAATATGGCGATTTACTTCCCATCAAATCAAATCCGGCATTGCAAAAAGCAGATATCGAATGAAACAAGGCATACCAGATTCCTCTGCCAATACCAAACTCCCGGCAAAAAGACGGAGCCATAAATACAGCACCCAGCATTTCTAAAAAGATTGTTGTCCCTATGATAAAACTGGTCAGTCTGACAATTCCCCCTACCTGATGTGCGCTGATCGCTTCTTGCATGGTGTTGCGCTGTTTGAGGCTGATTTTTTTTCCAGAAATTACCGCAATCGCTACCGCAACGGTTATCACTCCCATACCGCCAATCTGTATTAGCAAAAGAATCACCGCCTGCCCAAAACCGGTCCAGCAGGTAGCGGTATCCCGCACTACCAGCCCAGTAACACAAACGGCAGAAGTCGCCGTAAACAATGCGTCTACAAAATTCACTTCCTGCCCATCCCGTATGGCAACCGGAAGCATGAGCAATAAACTACCAAATAAAATCACCATAGCAAAACCAAGGATAATCATTTGTGATGAAGATAATTTCTTTTCTAGTCCGCCCATTTCTTCCCTCCATCCCGAACTTTATATTATCATTATGTCACATTAGACATGAAATGTGCATTAACATCCAGCCATTGACATTAAAATTGTATTAAACCTTTTTCCACAACAAAAACTCTTCTGGCAATGAATTGGGGATTGTTTTTTCTCTTCTGTTTGTCTATACTTATCATAAAAGCGATGGGAGGGAACTCACTTATGATTCAATACCGAAATGTAGTCCAAGATGAACTTTGTCTCGAATTATTCCAGAATTTTATCCGTCATCAAGTTGTCACTAAATGCTGGCGCAAAGAAAAGGGAAAGTGGGTGATCAAAGACGCTCCTTTTATTGATGACTGGACAGAAGCGGACTATCAAGTCTTGATTTCCTGTCTGAAAAACACGTTGAAGTCCGGTGGTTTTGTCTATGCTGCCTTTGATAAACATAAGATAAAAGGCTTTGTCTCGGTGGAGTCTGTCCTGTTTGGCGGGGAGCAGAAATATCTAGATTTGACCAGTATCCATGTATCGGAGGATATGCGCGGTTTGGGAATCGGCAAAAAACTCTTTCTTTCGGCAAAGAAATGGGCAAAAGATCATGGTGCTGCCAAACTGTACATCTCCGCCCACTCCTCTGTTGAAAGTCAGAATTTTTATAAAAAAATGGGCTGTGTGGAAGCAGAACTCTATAACCAGCAGCATGTCCAGGCGGAACCCTTTGATTGTCAGCTGGAATGTGTCCTCTAAGCTATCATAAGTCTCTCCCGCTTCCTCCGCTCCAAAGCCCCGTATTCCTCCTCCATCATTCAGCGATACCCTTTTTATATTCTTTTTCCTATTCCTATTATTTCTTATGTGCTTTCCCTCTCCACCAAAGCTGTGGCAAAGGTTACATGCTGGGTACTTGGCTTTTGGTCAGAAGGTGCATTTATCTCATCAATTACCATCCGTGCTGCCTTCTTTCCCATTTCATGAGCCGGCATCTCCATGGACGTCATGGAAGTCTCCAGCATTCTCCCCACTGCATGTCCGGTCAGGCTAATGACCTTAATCTGTTCCGGCATCCGGATTTTTCGCTCTGTCAAAGCACGGATAGCCCCCAGCCCCTGAATATCCACAGCGGTCATAATTGCATCCAGATCGGGTACGTCATCCAAAAGCTGATGCGCGCATTCATAGCCATGTTCAAAGCTATTGACTGGGTAATCTGACTGGCTCAGATTTATATTTAAGCCCAGCTTTTTTATAGCCTTACAATAGCCATCATGACGTCCTTTGTAAGGATCCAATTCCAAAGAACCATTAATCAAGCCAATCTCCCTGCATCCCTTATCGTACAAAAAACAGACAGCATCCTTTCCACAGGCTTCATAATCTGCCACAATGCTGCTGATTCGTTTATCCTGTCGTCGAACCATCTGTACAATTGCAATGCCACTGGCCTGAATATCCCGAATCAGACGATTGTTATGTCCTGTTCCGGCAATGATCACTCCGTCCACAAAACCATTTCTCAAACGGTTCAAACATTCCTTTTCCGTACCTGGATTGTCTTCCGTATTACACAGAAGTGTGGCATACCCCAGCCGCCTGGCTTCTTCTTCAATCCCCTGGAGAATTTCTGAAAAGATCGCCAGATGTAAACGGGGAACTACTACCCCAATCGTGTGGCGTCTTCCCTGGCGAAGGGCCTGGGCCATTACATTCGGATGATAACCCAGTTCTTTTGCCGCAGCATAGATGCGTTTTTTTGTCTCCGGATGGACATAAGAGGTATTATTTAAAGCCCTAGAAACTGTACTGATATCCACACATGCCAACCGGGCAACATCTTTTAAAGTAGCCATATCCTTCTCCTTTGTGCAAACGTTTGCTGTTTTTTGGTTTCATTTCTGTAAATCATGTTGTTTTTCGCTTATTCTAAAAAAAATAATATACTTTCCTTGTAATTAGCTACAAGAGGTAAAATGCACAAATTTCTCCAACAAAAACTGTATAATATGCTGTTTTCGGCAAATCATTGCAGATCATATGCAAATTCTTGCAATAAAGGTCCGATTTATTGACTTCATTTTTTGGACGTGATATAAATAAAACACATCACACAAACGTTTGTAGAAATTTAGACTTTCTAGTGTACAATGGAAAGAATCCACACAAAAAAAGGAGAACCCTGTTATGGCTAAGGTTAAAAATTTCAAGACAATTTTCCCGGCAGTATCTGTTCCGTTAAATGATGATTTTTCCATTAATGAAGCGGAGTTTCGTGTATATCTTCGCTGGATTAAGAGTTTTTATGGCAAAGGAATCGAAGGTCTGGTCTGTAATGGACATACGGGTGAGATCACTGGTTTAACCCGGGCAGAGAGGAAGCGTGTTGTGGAAATTTGTGCCGAAGAATGTGGCGATGTTATGACTATTATTTCTGGTGTTAACTGTGAAAACACTCAGGAATCCATTGAGATGGCCGCAGAAGCCAAAGCTGCTGGCGCAGATGGCATCCTGTTAATGCCGCCTCACATGTGGTTGCGTTTCGGGATGAACCCAGATGCTCCTTTCCAATATGTAAAGGATGTCGCGGAAGGTGCAGATATTGATATTATCATTCACCTGTATCCTGCTACTTCCAAGGCGTTTTATCCCGTAGAAACCTTAATTAAAATGTGTAAAGAAATCGACCATGTAAAATGCATCAAAATGGGAACAAGAGTTACTTCTATCTATGAGCATGATGTCCGTCTGCTGCGTCAGGAATGCCCAGATATTTCTCTGATTACCTGTCATGATGAGACGCTCTGTGTCAGCTGGTTCCCTGGTATGGACGGCGCTCTCATCGGTTTTGCCGGCTGTGTTCCAGAGCTGATTTGTCCGGCAAGAGAAGTATTTGCCAATCCCGACAAGCATACCTTAAAAGAGGCTCAAGACTGGTCTGATCGGATTTATCATATCTCTCAAGCCATCTATGGCGGTGGACAACCTTCCGGTGAAGCCCATGCCCGTCTGAAGGAAGCTCTGTATCAGCGTGGCATCTTCAAAAATGCTCTGATGCGTAAGCCGGTGCTTCCTCTGAATCAGGAAGAAAAAGATTGGGTTGCCTTAGGCTTAGAGCGCAGCAAGCTTCCCAAAGTGGATATGGAGCAATTCAAATAACAAAAGATGACTTTGAAGACGCTGCCAAAAAATGCAGCGTCTTTTTTTGAAAGGAGAGGGACAATGAGTGAAAAAAGCAACCGCCAACCTTCCTTTGGAACCGATATCAAACGGCTTCCCATAAAAGAGCTGGTGAAACGTATTGGTCCTGGCCTTATCGCCACAGGTATTGTCATTGGTCCAGGGGCCGTAACGACATCTGCTATGTTAGGAGCCAATTATGGCTACTCTCTAATCTGGCTGATTCTCCCCATTATTTTTATGGGCATTACTTTTATGATGACCACCAACCGCCTTGCCATTATCACTGGCCTGCCAACCATTCACGCCATCCGCAAATATTATGGTCCCATAGCCTCTGCTGTAGTAAGTATTGCTGTTTTTCTGTCATGCCTCTTTTTTACTATGGGAAACATTTCCGGAACAGGCGCAGGTATGAATCTGATATTCGGATTAAACTGGAAAATCGGCTCTGTTATTATGATCGCTATCGTGCTCTATTGCTATTTTGCAAAAAATGTTTATTCCAAGGTAGAAAAACTAATTACTCTTTGTATTTTGATAATGATCCTGTCTTTTTATATCACTCTGGTCGGAGTAGGAGGCCCTGAAGCAGGAGAACTAGGGAAAGGACTTATCAGTTTTCGGATTCCGGAGGGTAGTCTGGCTACTGCATTAGCTTTTATCTCTACCAATGCGGCTGTTACTGCTGGGATTTATGCCACCTATCTAGGAAAAGAAAAGAAATGGCGCAAAGAAGATCTATTTAACGGCGTCATGTTTACGGATGCCCTGGTCCACGTAATCAGTGTAGTAATGATATCTGGAGCCATTATTCTAGTAGGCGCTATCGTACTACATCCACAAGGACTTTCCATCTCTACTCCCGCTCAGCTGGCAGAAATGCTAGTCCCCATTATGGGCAGCGCTGCTAAATATATTATGGGTCTTGCTTTGGTGGGGGCAGGCTTTTCATCTCTTCTGGCAAATACACAGCGTGGTATGGTACTTCTGGGAGCAGGCTTTGACAAAGATGTTGGTCTGGAAACGCGGTTCATCCGTTATGGTTGTTTGATATGTCTGATTTTTGCCATGATTATTTGTTATAGCTATGGCGGCTCTCCTACCCAACTGATTTTGATGGCAAATGTAGCCACCTCCATCGCAACCCCCGTGGGCGGCCTATTTATTCTCCTGCTCTTATGGAGAAAAGATGTAAATGAAGGCTATAAAAATCCCACTGTATTACGTATTTGTATGACAATCAGCTATATTTTTGTAGTTATTATGACATTTTCTGCATTATCTAATCAAATTCCGAAGGCTTTGAAAGCATTTGGAATATCATAATTTTGTTTTAATATTTTAGAAATTCAAAAAATCCGATAATTCTAATAAATACAGGAATTATCGGGTTTTTTATTAAAAATATTAGAACTATACCGCAAGATAAAACATCTCTGCCACAATTCCTCTAGTAAAGATTTGAGAAAAAAAACATCCCCATTTTGCCTTACATATTTTCAATCACACTATCTTGTAAATATTCCAAAATTATGCTAAACTAAATATAATGATGATAGCAAAACTGGAGGCATATAAGATGAAAAAATTTGATATAAAAAGTTTTGTTGCGGGATTCCTTTTGGGAACCGTAGGAATAACCACCGCATTTGCCGCAACAGGGATTCAATCCGCCAACCTATGCGATACCCAAGTGACTCTGAACGGAGTTTCTCTCTCCCTTAGTAAGTCTCTGATTTCCGTTACCATGAACGATGAACAAGATGCAAGTCTATATGTGCCAGCCAATGAATTACTGGAAAAATTAGGTTATACGGTTTATTATGATCATGCAAAAAATAGGATGGATTTGGTTTCCGGCAATAACAACTCCCATAAAGAAACCAGCCAGACGAGTGGAAATGCAATCATCGATTTATCCAATCATCCAGGCCAACTAAACATCGCTGAGTCCGGTTCATTCCAGGCAGAAAACAATCAAACATTAACCTTAAATGTCACTTCTGATATCAAAGGTGGAACTGTAGATTTCTTTTTATTTGACCCTGAGGGAAAAGAACTGCATATTACAATTGACTCTGCTGATATGAAAAAAGAGATTCCTTTGGAAAAAGGAATCTGGAAGTATAATTGTTCTGGTATATTTAAGGATGGCGGAAATATAAAGATTGTCGGTACAATCAAATAAGAGCTTTTTTCAGCCCACAGGCGTTCCCACCTCAATCAGATTCCCCTCTGGATCATAGAATCGAACCACCTTCTGCCCCCACGAATGTTTCATAAGGTGGTTCACATATTCTATTGGTTCTGGATAATTTTCCAGCTTTGTCACAAATCTTTCTATATCCGGCTCCTCAAAATACAGATCCGTAGCATGGTTTCGGGGAGCTATTTCCCTTTTCAAAAATCCTCTCCAAATCTCCGCATCCTGAAGAACCAATCCCTCTGTTAAAATCACATTGCCATCCTGATCTAGAACTACCTCCAAGCCAAACAGATTTTTATAAAAGCGCTTCGCTCTCTCCATATTTTCTACTACAATCAACACGTTTTTTAGATAGAAACAATCGAAAATAGTCTGTAAATTATTATGGTTTACAACGCCCGCAAGAAACGTATCCTTTCTCCATCAGTTGTTCCCTATCCCCCGCAAAATAATCCTTGTTCTTCTCACTCATGTCCTTCACACTAGAGCAAGTTGGCATATGGAATCTTTTTGTATTTGTATTGAGCACATAATCATAGGATAACTCTGTTTGTTCGACTTCAGACGGCACCCAGGTTTCGTCCAATCTACTCTCCCCCGTTGCATAATCAATCACAATGCCCGGCTGCACGTTATAGCAATATACATTGAAGCAAACTTCCGTCCCCTGATCTTCCACTGAAAAAGCCTCCATCAACACGCCGGAAGCCACCAGATTGTCCCCCTCATAACAAGGAGTAACACGATACCATACATGGTTTCCTGTTTCCTCCACATATTGTGCCACCACATTCTCCCATGGAAGCATTCCTTCTATATTCAAATACCTTGTACCTGTGATAAGATTCTTCTCATTAGCATTCTCTCCAGCCAATTGATAGCCAATCAAATGGCAGCGGTTATAGAGATACCGGTCCGCAATCCGATCATATTTCACCGTATGCCAACCAGAAGGTTTGATATTGCCAATACTTTCCCGTTCTTTGGTCGGCATAAGTTCTCTGCACACATTGGCAAAGGCCGGACCACAGCGTCCCAAGGAATCTCGCTCACTGTAATGTTCAAAAGCATCCGTTGTAAATTCTTGTGATGTGAAAAAAGGTACATTTCCGTTTATCTCAATGCTGGCCTCTCCTTTGTATGCCGGGATCTTCTCTTGCCAGTCTTCCATAAAATCAATCCTTTGGTCGCCCGATTGATTTTCTATGTGCTTTGCATCAAATTCTTCTGACCGTTGGCTTGATGAAAGCCCAGTTGTTTCTGACTGCAGCAGATAATCTCTATTAGCGAAAATTGACAACGACGCTTGTTCTCCTCTGGCAGAAATTGACAACGACGAATCTCCCCCACAAGCAGAAACGGCTAACGCCATTCCCAGAAAAACGCCCCAAAATATTTCTTTTTGTTTCATGTAAGATCATTTCTCCTCGATCATACTTCATGTAAAAAACACCAGATCCACATACTTGGAGTACGCTTCTCCCCTATACAGATCTGGTGAGCATCCTATCGGATTATAATAGCTCCTCCTTCTTTTCAAGAATCGCCGCTACCGCGTTACAGGCTGGACAGTCACAATATTTTGCCCCTGCCGCTTTGATCTCTCTTCCATGAGCCGCTACATTCTTTGCCAGCTCTGGGCCAAACACCTGAGCTCCCGCTTCTGAATCTGCAAAAGCGATCAATCCGTCCACCGGCATAATATCCATCTCCAACTGTTCCATTAACTTTTTGGTCTGTTCTGCTTCCTTGTCTGTCCCCATAGCATCCAACCATGCCTGACCTACTTCCTTTGCCTCGGCGCAGCAAGAAGAAGCGTTAATCAACGCTTTCACTTTCTCAGCCACATAATCTTTTACCCCTTGATTCATTGTTCTGCTCCTTTCTTTTGATCATAATACTCTATAATACCAGAAGCAATGGCCTCTGCTATTGCCTCATGATTCTCCTCTCCTGTCAGACGATTGCGATCAACGGATCCGGTCATAAATCCCGTTTCAATATAAAGAATCGGCAAATCGACATCAACACCAAAAACTGCTCCTGGGAATATATAATCGCTCTGTACACGAGATCCCAAATGCGCCCCCAGACGCGGACCGCATATAGACCATAGTTGCTCGATCTCCCACAACCAGCTCCTTGAATTATAATCCGGCGGAACCACCTTTAATGTACCATTCATATCCGATCTTCCGGACGCATTCCAGTGAATGCAGACTTGCAGAATACATCCGGCCTCTGACGCCATCTTCGCCCGCAATTTATTAGGAGTCAACGCATCGTTGGTATCCCGGGACATAATTACATCATAACCAGCGGCTAACAATTTGTCTCTGATTTTCTCTCCTACAGCCAAAGCAAATACTTCTTCCGTTTCTCCGTGAAGCTGATCGGATCTTCCGCCAAAATATGCACCATCCGTAAAATTTGGTACCAAGCTGGCAACAGACGGATTTCCGTGTCCCGGATCAATCATGATGACTTCGTTTTTTCTATTTTCAGAGGCATTATATCTTGTAAACTCTGTATCGGGAAGCATCAGATCTCCCGGATCCTCTACTTTAAGTTTTAAAACCGCTCCTGGTTGAGTTAACCAGGATTGGCTGCCATCTCCCACACCCGGGCCACTCTCACTACTAGGCCCTGAATCTCCAGCCACGGGTGCAGATATTACAGGAGATTCTCGTTTTTGAAAAGTTTGGGCATGATAAGTGGTCCCATCAAGATCGAACCATACATCCAAAGCTCCATCATTTCCATTATCTTGACTCGCAACCAGTTCCTCCATACTCCCCGTTTCTTCTATCTCCCATACTACCGTTCCGGTTTCCTGTACCATATTTAACATCTGTCCTGTCATACAAATCATCGTGTCTGCTCCTTAATCTAAGTCTTTTTATCGGTATATCCTGCTTGAATCATTCGTTTCGTAAATAAGAACTTTTCCTCAATCGCATCTTCTCTCTGTAAGCAAAACAAAGGTGATCCATCCCGACCACCTTTCTGAGGAAATCATATGTTTTCTTCTATTGCATTGCTTTCCCTGCACCCACTAATGGTTGGCTCGTAATTTACTGATAACCACACTAGCTATGATCGCAAACTGTCGCCGTTTAATGGTATTATCTTCTGATGCCTGTTCCAAATATCCTTTTTCATCATAACTAAAAAGCATATCCGTAATAATCATACGCCACATCCGCTCATTGGGTGCATGAATTTCTTTTGCCAAATCATAAAAATCTTCACAAAAAGAGTCAAATATTTCTGCCTTTATCTTAGGATTATAAACCTCAAATATTTTTGTGAACATCTTTTTGATGCTTTCCACATCGAACTCACGGAACACAACATTATTATGATTAATTTCTTTACTATAAGAATAATAACTCATGTAAAGCTCTCCTCTTTTCCTCACTGTATCCTCAGGCATATAAAAACGCCTTTTGAATCAAATCCATTTTACCATTATCTGATATAGAATTCAATAATATTTTTTAATCCCCAGCTAATTTTCATACCACTGTTCCATCTTTTCATTTGCCCAAACAACTTTATTGCGACCAAATTTTTTGGCGTCATACAACATTGTGTCTGCAATTTTCAAATATACTTCGTAAGAATTATCCCTCTGCGGAATCATCGTAATACCTCCGATACTGATCGTCACCCTTTCAGCAGTGGAAGGCGCATGTGGGATGTCAAGGTTCTCCACTGTCTTACGGACTTTTTGCAAATATTCAAATGATCGGGCGGCATTATCCCCCAGAAAGAATGCTACAAATTCTTCTCCTCCATAACGGGCAAAAAAGTCGGTGCTACGCTGAAAATGAGAAGATATAGCCTGCGCCACACTGATTATCACTTTATCTCCAGCAGGATGACCGAAGGTATCATTGTATGCCTTAAAATGATCAATATCAAACATGCAAATAGAAAATGGCACCTGTAAACGAGTAGCTTCGTTCCATTTTATAATACTATAAAAGTCATGTTGCCGCCGATTTGCAATTCCCGTCAACTGATCCGTCATGGATTGGTGTTCCACTTGTTTTCGATATCGGTATAGTTTGATATGGGTATTAACCCTTGCTTTAACAAGCAGGGGATGAAATGGTTTTGATATATAATCCACTGCTCCTAGTGTAAGTCCAAGCTGTTCATGTTGTATATCAGAAAGGCTGGTAATCAAAATTACCGGAACGCTTTGGGTAATGATTTCCTCCTGCAACTTCTTCAACAGAGTAAATCCATCCATCCCTGGCATAACTACATCTAACAAAATCATCGAATAACTGCCAGTACTCGCATAGGAAAGACCTTCTTCCGCTGTATGAGCAATCGTAATATCATAATCATCAACCAAAATGGATTTTAATTGAATAGCTTGTGTGGGACTATCATCAACAATCAATATTTTTTCCATGTCTGCACTCCTCATCCTGCTTCCATTTTCTTCTAATTATAATATATTATAGCATGACCCAGAAAGTTAAGCAAGCAGGATGAGACAGGGTTAATCTTTTCTTGAAATTAAACTATGTTGAATCACTGGTACGGCTTCTCCGGCTTTTATCATCTCTTCCACCAATTCTCTGGCCATTTCTTGCCGAATACTCTGATAATTCACATCAGAAATAAGGTTATTTAATTCATAGGGATCTTTTTTCAAATCATATAGAAAATCATCTTCATAATAATTACTGCTGCCCTCAGACCACCCATCAGAATTCGGTGCATATACGCTGTAAAAATAATGCTCTGTACGAATACAACGTCCTATCCGGCTCTCGCTGATCTGAGCAAAAATACAGTTTTTTCTTTCTTCAATTTTGCCATCTGCCACATCCTTTAAGTTTTCACCTATCATAGCACTTTTCACATCAACCCCAGCGATCGCCAAGATCGTCTTTGGCAAGCTGGCAGTGCTGACCAAATCGGAAATCTTTTTTCCGCCTTTGAATCCTGGTCCTGCAATAACCAGAGGAACTTTAAGACACGCATCGTGACAGGATTGTTTATCATTATCTTCTCTCTTCATGTGGATATCCTGATTTCTGGTTTTAAAATGAAAACCGTGCGCTGATGTAAATATAATTATGGTATTCTCATATATTTTCTTTTCTTTTAACTTATCTATGACTCTCCCTAAATTATCATCCAAACTCTGACAGCATCCCAGATAATCCGGATACATTTCTCTGGCATCTCCTCCTAAAATTTTCAAATCCTCTGGAAGCTCGTAGTTTTGGAATTTTTGCTTTGAACCAATGGGACCCTCATAACCTTGCCGATCCTTTTGATAATGAGGCTCTATATGAGAAATTGTCAAAAAAAATGGGTTTTCCCCCCTATAGCTATCCAAAAATTCCAGAGCAAAATCTGTGATTCGATTTACTCGATATCCGGCAAACTTTCGTTTTTTCATGTTCTCATCAAACACATATCCTTCATATCCATGGGATGTAAGTTCCAGCACATCTGCTGCCCTCCAAAATCCCCGGTATCCTCCTCTTCGTTCTGGTGGAATTGCCTTTGTCTCATAATCCTCTATGGGAAGATCCTCACATTTTTTTCTGGTACTGGCCAAATGCCATTTCCCCACATAAGCCGTTTCATATCCAATTTCTTGCATATAGTCTGCCAGGGTTTTTATATGATCCGGAAGTGCTATGGCATTTCGATAACAGCCAATTTCAGTAGGATATTTTCCGGTTTGTAGCAAAGCCCGGCAAGGACCGCACACAGGCTGGGCCGTAAAAGCATTTTCAAACAAAACTCCCTCCATCGCCAGTTGATCCAGACTAGGACTAATATTCAACTTCTGTCCATAACACCCCAGTGTATCTGCCCTCTGCTGATCTGTAAAATAGAATAAAATATTTGGTTGATCCATATTTCTGCCTCCTTATTTCAGACCTTATAACAATTCTCAAAATAAAATATTTTGACTACATAAAAACAGAACAAGCTATTGATTATCAATCTCCTGCTGTATTACTTCTGCCGCAATATCTAATGCCGTTTTTGCATCTTCTACCCCATACATAACTTTTTCTAAAGCATCATTGATCGCATTATAAACAGAATTTGCATAAGCCACCTTAGGAGAACCTGTTCCATAATAAATAGAAGCATAGATTGCCTCATTATTTTCTGGTGATTTTTCAATAAACTGTTTTTTCAAAGACTCTCTGAGCGGAGGAATCCCCAAATCTTCATAGCGCTTCCACATTTGTTCCGAAGAGGAAATAAACTCAATAAATTTCCAGGCTTCCTCTCTATATTCGGTTTCTCCACTCATAAACAGAAAACTCATACCACAAAATGTCCTTTGTTCTTTATTGGTCAGCGGAACTGCCATTGCTAATTTTCCCTCCATAGACCCTTGGTTCCAGTTGTAAAAATCTAAGGTATTGCCCAAGGTCATGGCTGCCAGACCACTAGCAAACGGATTTTGATCCTTCTTGTTACTGTCCCAATAAATGATCCCTTCCTCTGCCATCTTTTTCATAAACTCAGCCGCTTCTACTGCCTCCGGAGTATTGCATAGAATCTCATTGTTGTCTTCATCCACAAGATTTTTCATACCATTTTCTTCCATAAATACAGAAAAATAATGCTGTAAATTTTCTCCGGAGGTTGGTATTCCAAAACCTGTCTGAATTACAATATCGCCTTCTTTTTTAATCATTTTTTGGTGATAATCCAAAAGTTCCTCCCAATTCTTTGGTGGTTCTTCCGGATCTAGTCCCGCTTTCTCAAATAATTCTTTATTATAAATCAAGATTCGCGGATCTGGATACACGGCAATACCATAGATATTGCCACGCATTCGTCCCAGATCCAAAGCATTTTTCATAAAATCTTCCTTGCCTTCCCAGTTATCCACATACTCATTCAATGGTGCATATTGTCCCAATGGAACTCGGGTTCCCATAGACGCCATGGTAAAATTGATCACATCCGGAGCCGTTCCTGAAGCAAATCCCGTATTTAATTTTGTCTCAAAATCATCTCCATAACCACATTCTTGATACTCGATCTCAATATCGGGATTTATCTCCATGAAAGCTTCTACTGCTTCTTCCCAATATTTTTTTCTCTCTGGTTCTGTCCCTACGCGCAGAAAAACCAGCTTTGGTTTTGAACCATCTGTACCACCAGAATCCTCAAAGGGCACCAATTCCTCTGTCCCTTTATTTCCGCACCCCGCGATTCCCAAAAAAGCTATCAGTACTGCGATTGCGCTATTGATTACTGTACTCCTTCGTTTCATTTTTTCTATCCTTTCTTTAGCAAAAAATTATAATTAAAACAGGATACCAATACCATGTCTCTTATTTCGACATTCTTGCACCCTGTTTTTAAATTTCTGTAATACTTTATTTATATTTTTAATTTTTTGGTAAATCTTGTAAAATTTTATTAAATTTTTGTAGGATGTTTGGCTTTCCTGTATTCCAATGGAGACAATCCATACCATTCTTTAAAAACGTGACTAAAATGAGCAGCATCAAAAAAACCACTGCGAACAGCAATCTCCTGTATAGAAAGTTGAGTATCCAAAAGCATTTTTCGAGATTTTTTCATCCGTACTTCCTGAAGATAGTTACTAAACTTTTTACCCGTCTCTTTTTTAAACAATTTCTCCCAGAAATTCTGCAAAATAACCATTTTCTCCATAAAACATCCATCGTTCTCGTATATATTCCCGAATCTGTTTGTCTACTTTGACACTCTCATAAGCATCTTTAAAGTTTCTTTGGGACAGGAGGCGATTCACCTTTGGATTATTGTAAAAAAAATCAGAGAAAGTTATAATATTGAAAAAAATATCCTCCATGTTCTCATTGATTTGGTTTAACATGACCAACCGGGACTGATTCAATCTCTCGTTTCCTTCCTGACGCACCAAGGAAACCATCAACCAAACCAAGAACAGACAGGGCAATACAAACAATATAAGGTTTGACAACAAAATCTTTTTTTGAAGCTTCATACGTAATAATAATTTCTCCCTCCTCGATAATTGTCGAAAAAGAATACCTGGATTTTCTTAATTCTTATTATATTTATGTTTTATCTGCTTGTCTACTCTTAAATCATTTGTTCTACATTTATTTCTCTCACATTTTACTCTTTTTTGTGTTTTTTCAATAGACGTATTCCTTTTTGGTATGATATAATAAAATAAAAAATTACCATTTTATTGCAAATTGAGGAGGAACGGGATGAAAAGCATACGGAGAAAAATCACAGTATGCCTAATGGCAACGGTCCTGATTGCTTTAATAGCAGTAGGATCATCCAGTATTACATTAAATTACAGAAGCACTATCGCCACCTTAAACCAGATGATGAGTGAAACTGCTGTGCTAGCTGCTGAACGCATCGAGCAAGAGTTAACTGCTTACAAGAATGTGGCTATCGACACTGGTTGTATTCCGCAGCTGTCCGATTCCTCGGTTCCAACAACCGAAAAGCAAGCCATCATCGATGAACGGGTTAAAATGCATGGCTTTCAACGGGGTAATGTCATTGGTACCGATGGTTATAGCATCTTCGATGGGAAGGATTACTCAGATCGGGAATATGTAAAACAGGCAATGCAAGGGAACGTCTATGTATCAGAACCTCTGATCAGCAAGATTACTGGTGAATTGTCTATTATGGTTGCCGCCCCCCTTTATGCCGGAGGAAGCCGCGATTCCCAAATCGTAGGCGTCGTTTATTTCGTTCCACCAGAAACTTTTCTCAACGATATTGTATCCTCAATCAAAATCGGAGAAAGTAGCCGGGCTTACATGATTAATAAATCTGGTATCACCATTGCCGATGTCACTTTGGATACGATTACCACTCAAAATATTGAACAAGAGTCCCAGAACAACGCTTCTTTAAAGGATCAGGCGAATCTTCATAAAGCTATGAGGCAAGGGCAAAATGGCTTTGGCAGTTTTCATGGTTCTGATGGAATCCGTTTTTCTGCCTATGCCCCTGTGAATGATACCGATGGCTGGAGTGTCGCTGTTACGGTTTTAAAATCAGAATATCTGACAGATACCTACTTTGGCATCCTTATTAATCTGTTGGTAATCGTTGCTTCTATTTTAGCCTCTATCGTAGTAGCTCTAAAGCTCTCTAGCCATATCAGCGATCCTATGCGAGCTTGTGCAGAGCGTATGAAACTGTTGGTGAAAGGCGATCTGAATTCCCCGGTTCCTCTGGCCAAAGGTCAGGATGAGACAGCAGAGCTAACACGTTCTACCGCAGAGATGGTGACCAGCCTAAATACTATCATTCATGATATTGGATATCTCTTGAATGAAATGGCCAATAAAAATTTCGATATTCGTTCCTCTCATGGAGATACCTATGTCGGTGAATTCCAGAGTATTCTTCGATCCATGCGTAACTTAAAGATTGAGCTGAGTAATACCATGCGTCAAATTGACACTTCTGCCGGGCAGGTATCTTCTGTCAGTGGGCAGGTATCTCTTGGCGCTCAAAATTTAAGCCAGGGTTCCATCGAACAGGCCAGTGCTGTAGAAGAACTAGCCGCCACAATTGCTGGTATCTCCGACAGCGCCAAAAAAACCTCTGCTGCTGCCGATGAAGCAGGCCGATTTGTAGGACTGGCTGGCGCCCAGCTAGGTACCAGTGTAGATTATGTCAAGGAACTGAACACAGCTATGGAAAAGATATCTGGATCTTCGGAAGAGATTTCCAAGATCATTTCTACCATTGAAAGCATTGCTTTTCAGACCAATATTCTTGCTTTAAATGCTGCCGTGGAAGCGGCAAGGGCTGGTTCTTCCGGCAAAGGGTTTGCTGTCGTTGCTGATGAAGTACGTAACCTTGCTTCCAAATCGGATGAAGCAGCCAAGGCCACAAAAGAATTGATCGGCAGTTCCATCGCTGCTGTTACAGAGGGAAGTCAGGCTGTAGGAAAAGTCACCAATGCACTAGAACAGACCAGTGTTCTGGCCGGCAATGTGACTACGCAGATGAATATCGTAGTCAGAGCAGTAGAAGACCAGACCATTGCTATCGAACAGGTTACGGAAGGCATCTCTCAGATTTCTTCCGTAGTTCAGACCAACAGTGCCACTGCTCAGGAAAGCGCTGCCGCCAGCGAACAACTTTCTGCTGAAGCCAACAGTCTAAAGCAGTTGGTGGATCGTTTCACACTTGCTAGGGATTAAAGTGTAACAAAACCAAATGAAAATACCCTGCATAAAAATCTGGATACGATTTCATGAAATTTTTTATGCAGGGTATCTCTAAAGGAAAATTCAAACGAACAGGAAATTTTTACCATGAAAGTAAAAGCATTAAAGGCAGCGCTCCCTCACACCTTGCCAATCTGTGTTGGATTTTTGTTTTTGGGGATGTCCTATGGATTCCTTATGCGGAGTAAAGGATTCTCCTTTGTCTATCCCATGTTAATGAGTCTCTTCATTTTTGCCGGCTCCATGGAATTCATCACCGTCAGCCTGTTACTGTCAACATTTAACCCTTTTTATGCATTCTTTCTGGCATTGATGATCAATGCACGTCATTTATTCTATGGTATCTCCTTGTTGGAAAAGTATAAAAATACCGGCTGGAAAAAATTTTACTTAATCTACGGAATGTGTGATGAGTCCTTTACTATCAATTGCGCCGTAGAACCTCCTCCTGAAGTAGACAGAGGATGGTTTTTATTTTTTGTTACCTTGCTGAACCAAATTTACTGGGTGTCGGGAGCCACTCTTGGCGCACTCTTAGGATATGTGATCCATTTTGATACCACAGGCATTGAATTTGTCATGACAGCACTTTTCGTCGTCATGTTCATCAATCAATGGGAGGAAAACACAGATCATCGCCCCGCCCAGATCGGATTCGTCTGTTCGTTTCTCTCCCTGTTACTTTTGGGAACCAAAGCATTCATTCTTCCGTCAATGGCACTCATTGTACTCTGTCTCTCTTTTGGAAAAATACAAACAAAGCATAAACAACAGGAGTAAATCCATCATGACAAAATTTCAAAGCATCATTACCATTTTCGCAGTTGTAGCCGGAACCATGCTCACAAGATTTCTGCCCTTTATCTTATTTCCGGAAGGGAAAACTCCTCCAAAATATATTTCTTATCTGGGAACCGTACTCCCCTATGCAGTAATTGGTTTTTTAGTTGTGTATAGTTTGAAAGATGCTGTCTTTTCGCAATTCCATGGAATTCCAGAAATGATTTCTATCCTGCTTATACTCTTTTTACATAAATGGCGAAAAAATACTCTGTTGAGTATCGGAGCTGGAACTGCCTTTTATATGTATCTGATACAAACATGGTTTCACTGAGTTTCTAACACCATATTATACGCTTACTTATAATAGTTTTCTTATCGCTTCTGCTTCTTCTTTTGATAATTCTTCTTCTCCGAGAAAGACTGTCACAAAACGGCTCAGTGAATTTTCATAATATTCTTCTACCATCTTTTTTGTCCAGTTATGAATATGTTGTTCTTTGGAAAAAAAAGCATAGTATAAATTACACGATGTGCCTTTTTCGGTTCTTATAAGATTCATTTTCTGCAAGCCAAGTAAAAACGTATTCAATGTCTGAGCCTTCCATTCTTTTTTCCATTCATTTTTTGCCACATTCATAATCTCTCTAAATGTCATGGGTTTTTCTGCTGCCCATAACAATTCCATAATCTGTTCTTCGGTTCTCGTCAAACCATAATTTTTTTTCATTTCCCCAACCTCCTTATCATTCACCTTTTCAAATTTCATATAATATCTTTTATTTCTAATAATTATTAAATATTTTTAATATATTTTGATAAATCAAGGATATCTCATCTAAAAAAATTTGTCAATAAAAAAACACTCAGAATGAGTGCTTTTTCTATTCGTCTGAAAACGAATCCAAGGAATCTTATATAATTCCATATTCTTAATTAGTTTATTCAATTGAAAATGGTATACTACTTGTAAAGAAGCTTAACCATTCTACATTGGAGGAAACATAAGTATAAATTTTCCCATTATTAAATTCCACATTCACTCTTTGAGCTTCGGCATTCCACTGACAAGATCTAACCTCTGATGTTTTTATACTCCCCTTGATAAGAATCATATTCTTTCTTGCATTCATTTCGCTTTTCCTGTTCAAAAGTATGATATTTTTTTATGAATCTCCCGTTTTTCTATCATACTCTCCACTTTTGTATTCTACTCCTCAACCAGTGTATAACTCCTTACAAAAATATTATTTTTAATAATATAAAAATCCCTGATATTATCCTCACGAACAACAATCCAATCCGATGGTTCTCCCAACAGGCCATCTTCACTCCAGTCGGGAATAATTTTCACCCGGCAATCAAGCTGTTTTGCACGAATACGTGCTCCCTCTTTGGGAATACAAGTCTTCGCGTATTGCGTCAACTCCTTAAGATCTTTACTATCGCTCTGCGTCCAGATTACACGTGGTGGATACTCGCCAGTAAAGCAATAAGCAGCATCGCTTAAATCATTATTCTTCTTGAAATTTTTTTCTTTATTTTGATAAACTTCGGCATCAATTCCCAGCATTAAATAGGTATCCTCTTCCACTACAAACGTAATATCTCCTTCCAACATCCTGACACAGATTTGTGTCCCTGTCTCGTAAAGATCGCTGGCTTTCACATATCCAATTGGCATACGATTTTTCTGATATATTTTTCCTGTCTGAAACAATTCTGTAATCTCCGGATAAAACTCGTCCCCTTTTGGCGCTTTCTCTCCGGCATAATAAGACTTAGGGGGCTTCATGTAAGACTGTAACCGCTGAAACATCAAATGGTGGATTTTGTCTTTAAAACCGTATGTATCCGAAAACTCTGACTCATGGATTTTCGCCAGCACACCGTCTCTTAATGTTCCTCCACTTTTTCTTGGATGACCGCCTCCGCCGCCGATGCCTTTTGCCAAAAATGCTGCAATATAATCCGCTCGTGCGTCAGAAACACAGCTACGAACAGAAAATTTGATCATGCTGTTTCTATTTTCATCTGGATTTAACTGAACACAAAACGCCACACATACATCAGTTTTTTCATTTTCCATCACCAGATCGCTGATCACTCCTAAAAGATTCGGATCGCATTGCTTTACATTGACAATTGTAAATTTCCTGTCTTCTAAATACGAATAATGTCTGCATGTCATTAATGCCATTCCTGTCGTTTCCAGATCATTTTCCGAAAGGTTGCAGTTTTGCAACTTAAACAGCAGATCGCTCTGACAACGAAACTGCAATGCATCTCTCATATCCATATCCTTCGGATGGCGTAATTCTTGCAACCTTGCTGTATCCATAAAGAGTCCATAAAAACCTGCTAACAAAAGTCAAGACTTTTTGGCAGGTTTTTTATAAATTTTTAATATGAATTTTTCCCACGACAATTAGACCGGTGGAAAATCCG
>JAAWNY010000034.1 GCA_022799175.1 Lachnospiraceae bacterium
TTTGTATATTTTCGTTTCGTTTTTAGCAAAAGTCAGGGGTTTTAGGAATTCTTAATCTCGAAACCGGAAAAAGGAGCAGATAATTTCTTGTTGCTTCTCTCCCCTCTTCCTTGGCGTACCCTTTGACACTGCTCCAGACAATATCAGTTCTCACTCAGCCGTTGAATAATCGCCTCTCGGTACTCCGCATGATGTGGCATACCTTTGCCCAGTCCACCAAGCTTTGGAAATATGAGCTTAAAATAACTGCCATTTTTCATGGTAAGAAAACATTTCACGGAGCCCATCCATCCCTTTTTATACTTACAGCTTTGAATGTCTGCCAGCGAAAAACGGGTTCCGATATCTGCAAGAAAGAGCTCTGAAGTAATCTCCTGAACATCCATCCCAATCCCGTCCGGCACATCACCAAACTGATAAAGGTATTGATTCCTTTCACACCCGGCAATCACCAGGGAATGTTGCGTAATACCGATGTAAACATCATGAGTAGAATACGCTCTCTTGTCCAGTGCAATGACGCCCCCCTTCTCATCCGGAATCAGCTTGTCTTCTGTACGGATGCACTTTCCAAAAATGCCTCTTATCTGCACTTCCTGAGATATCCCATGGATACCCGCCAGCAGTGTTTCTCCTTCTGGAATATGCTTTCCCAAAATCTGCCGCATATTTGTTTCATCAAAAATTTCAGACATCTCAAATTCTCCTCTATTTACGTTTTATGATTTACCTGACTATTTTCTGCCAAAAGCCGATATTTTCTCCACCAGCCTGCGCACCAAATGTTCGGATACCACGTCATACTGGCACTCATGTTCTCCGGATGCAATACTATACGAAACACTTCCCCTGACAGTCGTTGGATCCATGCGCCATGTCTTGCAGGAGCTGTGAACCTGACAAATGCCTGTCTTTTCTATCAACTCACAAACATTGGCAGCATTCACTCCACTTCCGGCAAGAATTTCAATTTTATCACCAAAACATCTTTGAAGCTCTCCTATCCGATCCATCCCCTCCCAGGCTGTTGCCTTTGCCCCGCTAGTCAGCACACGATCCACCCCCATAAAAATCAACTGTTCCATGGCCCGAAACGGATCGTCAGAACAGTCAAAGGCACGATGGAACACGGCTTCCCTATCAAAACGTTTGATCCTTTCTGTCATCCTCTGATTTCTCTCCTCATCCAAAGTGGCGTCCTCCTTTAAGCAGCCAAAAGCAATGCCATCTGCCCCATTTTCCAAAAGGCTTTGACATTCCTTTTCCATCACTAAAAATTCTTCCTCGGTATAACAAAACCCCGCCCCCCGCGGACGTACCATGGCAATCACCTTCAGCTCGGGAAATCGCTCCTTCACCAGGCTAAGAGTTGCCGTGGTAGGGGTAAGCCCGCCTAACATCAGCCCGCTATTCAATTCGATCCGCTCTGCCCCTCCTAAAACTGCCTGTTTGGCGTCATAAAAGCTTCCACAACATATCTCCGCCACATAATCTCCATTCCTCATTTCGCTCCATTTTCCCCCTGTTTTTTCATCTGCGTATTTGGATGATATATCTCTTTCCGGCCCGGAACATTCAGGTTACGGACAGCGATCCCTGCCGTCAATTTCGCATTTCCGATTCTTCAATTATACCACTGATTCTCTCATATTCCTATAAAAATATTCCCAACACATAAACAGGGAGACCTGCCTCAACCAGCTGTCTCCCCATAAATAATCCCTACTCTGCTTTCCAAATCAGGGACTCTATCTCCACATTATTCTCGATCATTCCATTATCCTTCATAAAAGTGACCGTCTTTTTCATGGCATCTATATCTGAATCGCGAATCGTCATATCAAAATCATACATGGGATACATTTCTTTCACCGCTTCCACAGTCAATCCTGTCTCTTCTGCCGTGATTTCCATAGCGGACGCTTCCTCTGCCTCAATCCTGTCTAAAACCTCCTTCTGAGCCTCCAAGAACGCTTTCACCTCATCTGGATGACTGTCTATATATGCGCCGCTAGTAGCCACCACAATGGTTGCTTCTGTAAGCCCCGTACCGTCTGTAATCACCGGGAACCCGTCCTTCTCCATATTATATGCAGTAGGACCTGCCAACAAAGCTCCGTCCACACTTCCTCCGGCCAGCGCTGCCTGTGCATCGGGGATGCCCATGGATACCAACTCAATATCCGCTTCTGTCATGCCCCCGCTTGCTAAGTAGGCAACTAAAAGCTCATGAAGAATCGTCCCCTTAGGCCCTGCCACTTTCTTTCCTCTTAAATCCTCCGGAGACTGGATGGAATCATCTCTTCCAAAAAGTTTAAAAGCTTTCGGAGAACGGCTATAAGTGCTGATAATCTTGATATCTGCTTCATTAGAAGCCGCTAATATGACGGATGTGGCTCCCACTGCATAGAGAAACTGAATATCGCCGGACGCCAACGCCTGTGTCTGTTCTGGTCCGGTTGTCAGATCGGAATACGATATATCATACCCCAGCTCTCCAAATTTCTCTGCCAAGATTTTCTGATCTTTCTCCACAATCGATGGCACATTCAAAGGAGATTTCACATAAGTCACAGAAATCGTTCCCTTTTCCTCGACCAGAATTGGCTCTGTCTCATTGTTTTCCGGTGAAGCGCTCCCTGCCTCATCCGCCGTCTGATCCTCTATCGCTTCTCCGTCTGTCACTTTTATCGTTTCCGCACTCGTGGTTTGACCGTCTGCTGCAGTTTTCTCATCTTTTACTCCGTCTCCCTGGCCTCCACAGCCTGCCAGGGAAACAGACGCCACTGCCACTGCCATCATCCATGCAATCACTCTTTTTTTCATAATCCAATTCCTCCCTTTTCTATAAATAATACCGAAATCATAATTACTCTCTGTGAACAAAAAACGTCTCTTATCTCACAATCATTGACAGTACTCCTCAATCCGCAGAATCAATTCCCGCTTCCTGCTCAGCATTTCCTCAGACAGCAAATCTCTAGGAAAAGCCACATCTCCCAAATCGTAGCTTTTTCCACAGATGCCATTTTCCAAAATCACGATTTTTGTTCCCAATGTCAAAGCCTCCTCAATGCTGTGCGTCACAAACAAAATTCCCTTGTTCTCTTTCTGATGAATCCGCAAAAGCTCCTGCTGCATCTGAGTCCTCGTAAAATAATCCAGAGCCGCGAAAGGCTCATCCATCAAAAGAAAATCCGGCTCATAAGCCAATGCTCTGGCCAGAGCCACCCGCTGCTGCATTCCACCGGAAAGCTGAAACGGACGGGCTTTTTCAAAACCGATAAGCCCAGTCAACGCTAACAGATAAGAAAGCGCTTCTCTATCCTGCCTCTTTTTTTTAACTCCAAACAGAATGTTTTTTTCAACCGTCAGCCAAGGCATCAATCGCGGTTCCTGAAAGATAACGCCGATTTTTCCCGGATCCGTCATCTCACCCCCAGCAATCTCCCCCCAATCAGCCGTCTCCAGTCCGGCGATCAGTCGCAAAAGCGTAGTCTTCCCACATCCGCTTCTCCCCAAAACAACGGTGATTCCCTCATCCGCCAAATCCAAATCAAGCCCTTTCAGCACTTCGAGACAACGCCCAGATACCTGATAGTTTTTCCTCAGCCCTCGGATTCTCATCCCACGCCACCTGCCCCTCTGACTCCTGCCACCCTGCCAATCAGCAAGGAAAATATTTTATCACACAGAATTCCCACGGTTCCAATAGTCAAAATCCCAACTATCACCTTATCGGACCGGGACATCTGCTGGGCATCCAGAATCAGATATCCCAATCCGTTGGACGCCGCGATCATCTCCGCTCCAATAATCGCCCGCCAGCTATATCCTAATCCAATGCGCATCCCCACCAGGATATCCGGCACAGCAGAGGGAAGAACAATCCGGCAAAACTTCTGCCACCTAGTCAACCGAAACACATCTCCCACCTCCAAAAGCCTTATGCTGGCAGAAAAAAATCCCTTACGGATATTGAGATACATGGGGAAAAAAGAAGCCAGTACAATAATGATGATTTTTGATATTTCCCCGATTCCAAACCAGAGAATCAAAAGAGCAATCAGGCTGATGGGTGGAACATTTCTCATAAATTCCAGAAGGCCGCCATAATATTCCTCTGCCGTATGAACCTGAGTGGCTAAAATCCCCCCTGCCATTGCCAGAGCAAACGCAATAGAAAATCCTGTCAGTACCCGCCTGCCACTGACCAGAATATGACAAAACAGAACCCCGCTCTCAACCAGTTTCGTCAGCGCCCTTGCCACCTTTGCCGGCGGCGGTAGCACGTAGGCGCTCCAAATTCCAGAACCGGCCGCCATCTGCCAGACAATCAAAAGAATAACCATTCCCCAAATCGTTTTCCAGCCCCTGCGGATACCGCCACTTTTTTCCTTTTCCGCCATAGATATCACTCCTCCAGAAGCGTTGCTATGTCTGGAAAAGGTGCCAGGCTACGTTTTAAAATCCCATGCATATATGCGATCGCAATTCCATAATTGGTTATATCCGCCTGTTGATCTCTGGCACAGGCCAGGCGATACTTCATTTCTCTCTCATTCAGCATACAGGCCCCGCAGTGAATAATCATCCGAAACGGCTTTAGGTCCTCGGGAAATTCAATTCCCGAGGTGTAGACAAATTCCGGTTCCTTGCCTGTGTAACTTCGGATCCATCCCGGCAACTTTACCGTACCGATGTCATTGCATTGTCTGTGGTGGGTACAACCCTCCGATATCAGAATCTTATCTCCATCCTCAATGTTTTCCAGGGCTTTTACCCCTGCCACCGCCTGTCTCAGATTCCCCTTATAGCGGGCAAAAAGAATAGAAAAAGAAGTCAGGGAAATATCCTCTGGCACAATCGCTGACACCATACCAAATGCCTGACTATCCGTAATGACGAAAGCCGGCTTTTGCTCCATCTTTTCTAATAACTGCTGCAACTCCGATTCTCTGACCACCACGGAAATGCAACCGTGATCCAAAAGAGCCCGTATGGTCTGCTGCTGAGGCAAAATCAGACGTCCCTTAGGCGCCGCCTTGTCGATCGGGGTCACCAAAATCACCGGATCTCCCTGCTTCACCAGTCCCTCTAACAAATCCTTTTCTTCCTCTGCTGGCTTTATGGCGGCAAGACTATTTTTCAATTCTTCAATGCCGTCCCCTGTTTGGGAGCTGACATACAAGATCGGATACTCCTTTCGTGCTTCTTTCCTGGCATCCTTTTCCTGAAAAGTCAGAATCGCTGTTTCCTCGTTCAAAGCACTTTCTTTTTTTGCCGTCGTCTCCGACAAGAGATCGGATTTATGGTATACCACCAGATAAGGAACCTGCTTTTCCTGAAACAAGGCAAGCATCTCCCTATCCTCTTTTGTCTCCCCTACGGCCCCATCAATCACCAGAACCGCAATATCTGTCTTGTTCAGCACCTGACGGCTTTTCTTAACCCGCAGCCTGCCCAACTCCCCCTCATCGTCAATGCCCGGGGTATCGATCATCATCACAGGACCTAAAGGCAGCAACTCCATAGTCTTATAGACCGGGTCCGTAGTCGTTCCCTTTACCCCTGAGACCACCGCCAATTCCTGTCCGGTAACCGCATTCATCAGGCTGGACTTTCCTGCATTTCTCCTTCCAAAAAATCCGATGTGAATCCGCTCTGCGGCCGGCGTCTGATTCCATGCCATAAAATACACCCCTCTCTATGTGTTCTGTCTCGTACTGTTTTTTGCATGTCTCTTGGTCCACGGAAGGTATTTTTCTCCTAAAAAAGAAAAAAGTGCATCCGCAAAAGGATACACTGTCAAACTCATTTTCCTATTCGGACATGAAAAATATACTTTCTGTCCGTCTCTTATCGCCTTCCCCTCCGGAAATCTCCTCGTGTCAGTGCATACTTTTATTGATTTTCTCCCTTTTCTTTGCAGAAGGATTACCCGCTGTGCAGATATCAGGAATTGTTATTATTTTACTCGAATAAAAGTTACTTGTCAACCAGATTTTCATGGTATCATTATCGAATAGCGCTTTCTCACCCCTTTCCCATCAACCGTTCTAACAAAATTGCCCCTGCTCCACTGGTAATGGAGTGAGGGAAACTCCCTCTTCTCTCAAACCGTATGCTCTCCCGTCCCACGCCATAGCTAGATTTTTGTTTTGCTGTGTCCACTGCCACCCGAAAATACAGGGAGGATTCCTTTACTAACAGTCCAGACAGAATCACCATATCCGGGCAGAAAAGATCGATATAGTTTGACAATGCAAGTCCCAACATACTGGCTGCCGACGTCAGCACCTCGCAAGACAGTACATCCCCCTCCTCCGATGCCCGACAGATATCATAAAAGGAAAAAAACGGCGCATCCACCTGCTCTGCCAAAATACTGCTCCTTCCTTTTTTGATTCCCATCCGGAATTGCTCCATAATCGCCGGAATCGTAGTATAGCAATCCACACACCCATACTTTCCGCACTGACAAGGTTCCCCATCATAGTTGATCGTCATATGTCCAAACGCATCCTCATAATAAGGCGCAATGCTCTGCAACTCTCCCTTCATCACCACGGCTGACCGGATATTCATGGCGCAAAGAATATATAGCATTCTCTCACTATCCCTTGCCTTTCCATACTCATATTCCAGCATGGCAGCCGCATTGGTTCCTTTTTCCATCTCAACAGGAAGATCTAGACGTCTTTCTAGCTCTCGGATAATGGGATAATCCACCCAGTTTTCATTGAGATACAAAATGATCGGCCGGATTACCTTGCCGGATTCCCGATTAAAGGAACTGAATACACTGACTCCCACTCCCAGTATCTGACCTTTTTCCAGCTTAAGTTCCTCTAAAATCTGATGAAAAAACTCTGCTACCTGATCCATGGCCTGATCCGGAACGCTATAAGAATTTAGAGGAAAATCTTTTATCATGAGAATCTCCATGCAAAGATTCATCACTGCCACCTCGCAGTAGGTTGTAGAAATATTGACAGCCCCCAAATAATACCGGGAAGAATTCACCGTATACAAAATCGGTTTTCTACCTCCTGTTGACTGGCCAATTCCACACTCTGCCACCAGTCCGGCCTCCTCCAGATACTCCACTGCCCGTTTGACGGACATCGCTGTCTTGTAAAGTCCGCCACCGATGTCTGCTCTAGATACTGGCCTGTGCTTCAATATATAAGAAAACACTTGGCAGGTCAACGGAGAAAACTGCCGAAATACCCGTTCCTTTTCACCCATCTCCTTTACCTCATTTCAACAGGGCACAAAATAAGCCATTCCCCATTTCCTATCCTGTGTTCAATGATTCACGAACTTTCTGTCTGATGTTGACAAACTTTGTCTGTTAAAAACAGACGATTGATACGTGAATCATCCGAACACAGGATAGAGAAATGGATGATGACTTATTTTGCAAGCGCCCTCATTCTCTTTCACTTTTCCTTTTATTTATTTCTGTATCTCAGTCCAAATTGGGAATCGGAGAGAATAGAGCCGGCTTAAAATTCCGCAAAAATTCCTCTCTCCCTCCGTGAGCATCCAAAAGCCGTCTCTGAGCCGCCTTGGATTCCTCCTCTAGAGTCTCTACCTCTGCGATTTTTTTCAGTTCTTCATACAGCCGATCCATCACTTCTTTATACTCCAGCTTTTCTGCCAGATCCTGCTGCTCTAAAGGATCCTTTTCTAAGTCAAAAAGCTGTGGCCTTTCTCCCACATAGTGAATATATTTATAAGGTCCTTTTCTCAACATAAACATCGCTGTATAAATTCCCTGCGAGTAATATTCGGAAAATGCTGTTCGCTCCTCCTTCTTTCCCCTAGCATAAGCTAGCAGTGAACTTCCCGGAAGCTTACGATCCTCTTCCTTTTCCTCAATTCCTACATTTTCCAACACTGTCGGGTATATATCCGCTAAAGAGACGATGGTATCCCGCCGCTCTCCCGCCGGAATATCCGGTCCCTTCATCATCATGGGAATTCCCACGCTTCCCTCGTACATGGTGGATTTAAAATAAACCCCATGATCGCCCATGGTATCTCCATGATCCGCGCTGTAAATTACTCTGGTACAGGTATCCAGACCCGAATCCCGCAGCGCCTCCATCACCACTCCCACCTGCTCGTCCATAAAAGAACACAAGCCGTAATATGTCCGGATGGCATGGATGGCCTGTTCCCGGCTGACTTGTTCCGTCCCGCAGTAGCGGCGGTAATCCTCTACTACCGGATGGTGGTTCCACTCCTCCGGCTCAAATTGAACCGGTCTGCAGATCGCCTCCTCATCTGGATAGAGATCCAGATATTCCTGGGGCACAATCAGCGGGAAGTGAGGAGTCACAAAGCCCACATAGAGAACAAACGGCTTTTCCTTTTCGGTTCCCTCCGTTTTCAGATAGGCAGCCGCTCTCTTAGCTACCTCCCGGTCATAAGTGATATAGTCCGATTCCCCCGCACCAGCCGTCAAAAGTGCATCCCGGAATTGATAGCGGGTGATCTCTTTATCTCGTATGGCTCCATAGACATCTCCCACCCCATTCTTGATATTTAAAGGAATCCGCTGATCGACAAACCCCGTCTTAGGAGATTCATTTTTATAATGAAGCTTTCCGATCGTCGTGACGGAATAACCTTCTTCATGAAGCCTGCCGCCCCAGCTTTTCACCTCTCCTCCGTAGGCATGGGCATTATCCCAATATCCGTTACGAGAGGCATATTCACCCGTGGCAAACACAGCACGCGACGGCACACAGATGGGAGAATTGCAATAAGCATTGTCAAAGCAGACTCCTTCCGCCCCCAGACGATCCAAATTCGGCGTTTTTACTTTCTCATTCCCATAGCAACCCAGCATCCTTTTGCTGTGTTGATCGCTTAAAATAATCACAAGATTCATCGGTTTATTCTCAGACATCATTTCCTCCGTTCTGCACCTTCGCATCCCTTTTTTTTCTGAATCCGGCTAAAAACTGATAAGCCAGGATGAGCAGAGTCAGCACCAGCACGGTTCCGGAGATCGGTCTGGCAAAAAACGCTGCAAAGTTTCCATAAGAGGACATCATTCCCCGCCGGAAATTTAATTCAATAATCGGGCCTAAAACAAATCCCAGCACCACCGGCGCCGGCGGAAATTCAAACTTGCTCAGTCCATACCCTACCAAAGCAAACATAAAGATAGACCACACATCAAAAACACGGTTGTTCATGGCAAATGCTCCCACGCTGGCCAACACCATCACCACCGGCAACAAAATATTCCGCGGGATCATTAAAAGCTTCAAAAATCCGGGAAGTCCGTAAAGCTGAACCACAAACATCATAATATTGGCAACGATCAATATGGCAAACATAGCATAAATCACCTGGCCATGGGAGGAAAACAAAAGCGGCCCCGGCGTAATCCCATGAAGCATAAAAGCGGCAAGCAACATGGCCGTCCCGGCATCTCCCGGGATTCCCATAGTCAAAAGAGGAATCATGGCTCCCCCCGATACGGCATTGTTGGCCGTCTCAGAGGCTATCAGCCCATCAATGCAACCCGTCCCATATTTCTCCGGATGCTTGGAGGTGTTTTTGGAAACCGAATAGGCAATCAGATTGGAGATCGCCGCCCCAAGTCCTGGCAAAATTCCAATTCCTGTTCCGATTCCGGCAGATACGACAAAATTTCTGAATTGTTCCCGAAACTCCTTCCCGCTGACCCCCAGCCCCTTAGACTTATAGCTGAGAACAGTCATTTTCTCCTGGCTGGCGGCATCCGCCGCTTTGATTACCTCCATGACCGCATAAACGCCGATCATCAATGGCAAAAGCTTAAACCCAGCATCCAGATCCCGAATGCCAAAGGTAAAGCGCCGCACCGTGTCCACTGGTGCCATGCCCACAGTCGTAAAAAGAATCCCAATCAAGGCACTGATGGCTCCCTTGATTACCGATCCCCCTGACAGGCTGGCAATCAATGTCAAGGACAACACCCCGATAGCAAAATACTCCTCATAACTGAACCGCAGCGCCCACTTTGCCAGCACAGGAGAGATAGCAAAGAGAATCACCAGGCTGAACAGCCCACCCAGCAGCGAGTATAATGTCCCCACCCGAATGGCCCGTCCCCCTTCTCCCCGCTCCGCCATCGGATGTCCGTCAAAAGTAGTGGCAACCGAAGCCGGAGTGCCGGGAATATTAATCAAAATTGCTGTGATTAATCCGCCGGAGATACTGCCAATATAAATTCCCAAAAGAATCGCCATTCCATGAATGATATCCATTCCATAAGTCACTGGTAGAATCAGCGCAATTCCCATAGATGAAGTCATTCCCGGACTTGCTCCGAAGAAGATTCCCAATATCACTCCTGCCAGGCAAAGCAACATAATCTGCGGCTCCATGATCTGAGAGAAGCCTTCGGCAAACATTGAAAGACCACCCACTCCCATTCTCCTCCCTTCTAAAACCAGCCCGCTTTGGGCAAAATCAACATGAAGACACGATTAAACATCACATAGATCACTGCTGATACCGCCACAGAAATCATCAGATAAAGAATCATGGATTTTTTACTGACTGGCCATTTCCCCATAACCACCATCTGACTGAACAGATAAAGTATCGATGATATGGTAAAACCAATCTTATCCATTAAAAAAATGTATATGGCATAGCTTCCCAGCACCAGAATGGTTCTGGTATAATTCCTTTTTTCACCTGCTTTTTCTGGCCCTGTCTTTTTCGCTCTCTGAATCCCTCCCACGATCAGGCTGACACTTAAGAGCAAAATAATCGTTCCGCAGATCTGAGGAAACATCCGGGAACCTACCACCCGGTCAATATTAGTCAGTTTAATCTGGAAAGACAGCAACAGATAGAGTACTGACAGCGCTGCCAAAACACTTCCAACAATGATATCTTTATATTTTTTCTCCATTCCCACCCTCCTGTTGCTGTCCTTTCCTGGATATTCATTGGTAATCTTTTTCGAACCTTTTTCCCTTACTGGTAATGACTATCCAGAATATCCTGATACTCCTGCAACCGGACCTTACACTGTTCAAAATAAGCATCGGTATCCGCCGGCGCCATATATTCTACCGCATACTCCACATTTTTCGCATCTGCCTGAAACTCCGGGTTTTGGCAAACGCTTTCCAGCGCTTTCGTAAATTTTTCGATGATTGCCGGATCTGTATCCTTAGGAAAGCCGCAGAAGAAAAATTTATCTACCACAAAATCCACATCCAGCTCCTTCATGGTAGGAACCTCCGGATAATCTGGATTTCTCTCTTCATTGAAGAATGCCAGCAAATGAAAATCCCCGGAAGCCACATAATCTTTAACCAGTCCCACAGGAGCCTTCATAAAATCAATATGATCTCCCATCATAGCCGCAATCTGATCCGACACAGCTCCTGCATCCACCAACTGATATTGCAAATCAAACTTCTGTTCCATCATAGCAATGATTGCCGTGTCATTGGTTGCCAGTTCCGTTCCAAACTTCACCGCTCCTGGATTGGCTTTTGCCGCCTCCTTCAGCTCATCGAAAGTCGTATATTTCTTGCTCAGCAGACAGGTCGTATAAACCTTAAAAGGAATTCCCCCAGAAGCAAAACCATCATAATCAAACTCAGTCACTCCTGAGATCTTATTGGTCAGCAACGCCTCATGACATACCAGCATCGTATATCCATCCGCTTTGGCGTCTTTCACTTGAGTGGAGGCAATACTTCCTGCGCCGCCAGCCACATTGCTGACCACCATGGGCTGTCCCAACTCTTTTTCCATATACTTGGCAATCAACCGGGCTGCCGTATCAATGCCGCCTCCTGCATTGGCTCCTACAATAATCTGAATGGGATTCTCCGGCCAGCTGATTTCTGTCTCGGTCCCTGCAGTTTCGGGAGCTTCCTTTGCTGTCTCGCTGCCTTTGTCCGCCTGACTTTCCACCGCTTTCGACGTCTCTCCTCCTGCTTTCTCTTTCTGACCACCAGAACAACCTGCCAAAACAGATGCTGCCATCATAATTGATAAGAATACTCCCAATGCTCTTTTTTTCATTTTCTCTCTCCTTCTTTATTACCTGAATCACATAGTAACAGGTTCCCACAGATATCTGTTTTTTATTATCTGTAATTATAGTAACAACCCCAAACTTATTCGTCAACGATAAGAAGTTTTGAATTTTTTGCACAAAAATTCAGCAAAAAAACGTTGAAAAATAGAGGGATTTCTCATTTTACCGAAAAATCCCTCTAGACTTTTATTATCTATGTTAAAAAGTTTTTATTCCCTCTTTCTGGCAACTCCTCCTTAGCCTTGTTCCATCGGATACACAATTCCCCACTGCCTGCGCAGCTCGTCCATCCATCGAAGCATCCGTAAAGTCTCTTCATGGGGCATCTCGGGACACTCTAACTCTCCATGTTCAATGGCATAAACACAAGCTTCCACTTCATACTCATAACCGGTAATCTGTTTTGGCGTCTCATAACAGGCTATTTGTTTCCTCTCTGTGTCAAAAACCTTGATTCCTTCACAATTGTTAATATTTTCTGTCTCAATATATCCTTTATCCCCATAAATAATACCCCTGCGATCACTCAAACTGCGGGCGCTGGCATTGAGGGCCGCCATCCTGCCATCTTTATACAGAATCGTGATGTTTTCCTGCATATCCATTCCATACTCATTGAAGGTAGCCGTCCCGGTAATCTTCTCGATGTCATCGCCAAACGCCATAGAAGCAAAATTCAGTGTGTAAATACCGATATCTAACAGCGCTCCTCCGGCCAGCTCCGGCTTTTTGATCCGCTCCTTCCAGTCAATGATATAGCTTAAGTTCGCTGTCAGCATATAAGGATTCCCGATCACTCCACTGGCTAACACCTCCTCTAGCGTCTTCCTCATAGGCATATACCTTGTCCAGATCGCCTCAGTCAAAAGAAGCTTTCTCTCCTTTGCCATGGCAAACAAATCCCGTGCCTGCTTCTCATTGACCGTGAAAGCTTTCTCACAGAGCACATGCTTCCCATGTTCCAGACACATCTTTACCTGATCATAGTGGTGGGAATGGGGCGTTGCCACATATACCAGATCTACCATCGGATCGAGAAGCATCTCCTCATAAGAACCATAAGCTTTGTCAAATTCGTATTGCTCGGCAAAAACCTTTGCCCGCTCATAATCTCTCGCCGCAATCGCATACCGCTTTACCGTATCCATTCCCTGCAGGGTTTTCCCCATAGAACCTGCTATCTTTCCTGCTCCGATAATTCCCATCCTTATCATATTTCTTCGTCCCTCCTTATCAGGATTTTAACGGCCTATTGCTTCCCTCGCCTTACAACAGCTCAAAGAAGAAAATGAGAGCGCGTCACAAAATAAGCCATCAAAAATATCATGTTTCGGAATAAGCCTGAAAACAACATTCCCCTTTCACATATGTCTTCTCAATCCGGCACGCCTCATCCAACACCACCAGATCGGCATCCTTTCCTTCTTCCAGTGAACCCACCCGGTCATACACTCCAATCAACTTTGCCGGATTCTCTGTCAGCAGCGGCACGATCTCTTCTAGTGGCCGCCCGGTAAACGCCAGCAAATTCTCCAGCGCTTTTCCGGTTGTCAACGTGCTTCCGGCACGACTTCCGCCATCAGCCAGACGAGCGTCCCCGTCCACAACTACCACATCATTGACTCCCAGCTTATAATTCCCATCCGGCAATCCGGCAGCCATGATCGAATCCGTGATCGCCACCACACGCTCTATGCCTTTCGTCTTTACAATCAGCCGCACGGTTCCCGGATGCAGATGGCGTCCATCACAAATCATCTCACAATATACCTTATCATCCTCCAGCACCGCTCCCCAGATAGCCGGCTCATGCTGGTGCAAAAGTCGCATGGCATTGCTGGTATGTGTTGCTCCCATAGCACCGTTTGCGATCGCTTTTCTCGCTGTTTCATAGTCCGCTCCCGAATGGCCGATCGCCACCACCATCCCCAAGTCGCACAACTGCGGGATAAAATCTGCCATTCCCTCAATCTCCGGGGATACCGTGATGTAACGAATCTCCCCGCCAGCCGCTTTCTGATACTCTTGCACTAGCTGCGCATTCGGCTTCTGCAGCAGATGTTCCGGCATTGCGCCTTTATACTCCGGACTTAAAAACGGCCCTTCCAAATGAATTCCCAGCAACCGGGAACCTTTATGCTCCAGACTCTTCCAGCGCTTATACTCCTCAATACACCACATCGTCTGTTCCCTGGTGTCCGTCAATACCGAACACAGCCAGCCAGTTGTCCCTTGCTCTGCATGAAACCGGCAAATCTTCTCATAATCCTCTGCCGTCGCCGCATTCACATCCACACCGACCGCTCCGTGTGTATGAATGTCCAAAAATCCCGGCACAATCCGTTTGCCTGTTACATCCACCACCTGCACATCTGCCCCCGAAAGTTCTGTTCCGATACGTTTGATCCCTCCCTCTTGCATCAGCAAATCCGCACGCACGAACTCATGTCCCTGATACACCATTCCGCCTTTCAATAATACTGCCATCTTTCATCAACCTCCTGTTAAAATTTGCTGCACTTCTCATCTTTCATACTCCATACATAACACATTTCATGCTGTCGTGCTGTCCACATTAATCCTCTAGCCGCGCCACATACTCCGTAAATGTCAGTGTAATATCCTCATGCTCCCGCAGAAGACTCACTGGAAAATCTGCCGTCGCCTTCCCATACCCAGCCCGGCGCACCACTGCCCGGTGCCAGTTCCGAAAACATCCCAGCCGAATCTTTCTGGCATGGGCAATCTCATAGATTCCCACCGTCACGCAATATTGAGGCATATCCTCCAGCGCCCCGCCGAAATCTCCGATCGCATTCGCTGCCCGTGTCTCCGGACTAATTGCCAACACCCTTGTCTTTTGCGCCAGAAATTCCTCCGCGCTCAGCGATGCATCCGCCTCATTAAACGCCACATGACCATTGATCCCAATCCCGCCAAAAGCGATATCCACTCCTCCCAATTCCTCGATCAACTCTGGAATTCGCTCTACATGCTCTGGATCGGGAAAAATCCGCTGCTCTTTTGGCATCACCAAGTCTGGTCGAATCTTCGAGTATACGGTCCGCTCCATAAATCCCCGAAAGCTTAAAGGATGATCCACAGAAATCCACTTTTTATCGTCATCTAGATATTCATCCATATTAATAAACCATACGTCTTTCAGGCAGATCCCCTGCTCGTTGACCATATCCACAAAATAAGGATACTGCCCCACGGGTCCCACCGGACAGATAAAGACCGTTCTCCTGCCTTTTGCCTGATTCGCCTGAATCTCCTCCACCATCTGCTCTGCCATCTGCTGAAACACTGCCTGGTTGTCCTCTAGACAGAACAATTTCATCTTTGGCGCTGCTAAAAGCTGCTCCTTATCATAGCCATAATAATCGTGTCTCATAACCATTCCCTCCTGTTTTCCTGTGCACATCACAACATTACATAAATAAATGTGAAATATTCAACTCCTGAATCATGGAGACAATTTCTTTCGTTCTGCTGCAGCCGAACTTCCGCAAAAGTCCCTTGATTTGTGTCTTAACTGTGATCATCTCCACGCAGCGAATGCGGGCAATATCTTTCACTTTATTCCCGTCTAAAAGCAAACGCAAAAGCTCCCTCTCTGCTGCCGTAAGCTGGGATACATTGTTAATAAAAAACAACAAACTCTGCTCCGATCTCTGCAGGCGACTGTACTCCCGCATGATCGTTTCTTGAATCCGGGATTCCATCACCGGCTTTCCCCTGTAGGCATTGCGGACATGCTGCAAGATCTCCTCGTCGGGACAGCCCTTTACCACATAATCCACCGCCCCTGTTCCCATGGCCGTGATAATCGTCTGGTTCGTCTCATGAGCTGTCAGAAAAATAATCCGTTGTCCTCGTCCCTGGTCTCGGATCTTCTCCGCAGCCGCAATTCCGGCATGGATCGTCTCCATCTCAATGTCCATTAACACAATATCTGCATCGTACTCTTTGGCTAACTCTACCGCTCTCTGACCACTTCCCGCCTGCCAGACGACCTCCATGTCTTCCTGCCCTGCAATCAGCTCAGACAGATCCTCCCGGAGCAAATCAAAATCATCTACAATTGCCACTCGAATCATATTACTCTACCCAATCCTTTTGTAACCGTCTTCCCCTTCCTCAAGCTCCCGTTCGGGAATCTCTCGAGTCTTGTCTTGGCTCATAACGCGGAATTGCCACAAAAAAGCTACTTCCTTCTCCTGGTCTACTCTCCAGCTTCAGCTTCCCAAAATGGCTTTTCACAATCTCCCGCACATAATGAAGTCCCATTCCCCAGTTAGTATTTGTATTTTTACTAGTATAAAAAGGGTCAAATATTTTGCGCTGCTCCTGCCTCGTCATCCCTGGGCCATTGTCGCAGATCTCAAAACCTACATACAGCCGCTCCGCATGAATTTTCATCGCCAGCTGTTCCTCCGTCTTTCCCGACATTAAAAATGCCTCATGCGCATTGGTCAGCAGATTATAAAGCGCTTCGCTCAGATGCTGCTCATCTGCCAGCAAAGATTCTTCCAAGCCGCCCGATACCTCCACAAACGCCGCCGGATACTTTTTATAGAACAAAGACAACGTAGTATCCACAATCTGACCGGCTTTCACCGGAGACAAAAAAATGCTGCTCTGCCGGACGCTCTTATAGAGCTCCTCCATCCGTCCTAACATACTTTCGTTGACCTCGTCTAGCATCCCGGCATAGGCAGTCAGCTTCATCAGATCCGGCGGATTCTCCTCCAACTCCCGGCGGATTTTCTTACACAAAACCCGGTTCGAAAGAAGCTGATTCTTAATACTGTGAACGAATACAGATACCCCCATACTCGCAGTATCAAATTTTCTCCGGACACTGACATCCTCCCGGCTCTCTTGCCAGTCGATCACCATATAATTCTTTAAATTCCAAAAGCCCATCACCACCGAAGCCAAAGTAAATCCGGTAAACAGATACCAGCCTTGCACACTCATCAGCGAATTGGCATATAGCCGACCACTAAAACGCATATATTCCGTAGAATAAATCTGATATACCTGCAGAGGGTCCTGTGTACAATAAATGATATACTGCGCTGTCACGTTCAGGATAAACACCATGATATAGCGGAATTGTTTTTTCAGATAAGGAATGGTCATATCCCGATATTCCTTCCCGATCAAGGCCACTGCCAGTGCCACATATACAAAGATCCACCCTTGCGTCAGCTTCATCAACGCCACCTGCAGAGCAAACCTTCCTTTCACCAGCCGAAAAAAAATCTCCGGATAATACACAACCAGACTGAGAACCGGCAATGCAAACACTGCTGCACTTCGTTTGCGCAGCCGAAGAACGGTTGGAATCATACTGTAATGAATGGCGACCAGCAACAAGAAAGGCGGAAACAGATAGCGCCCAATCGCTATCATATATCCCAGCTTTCTCAGCGGAAAAATCAGATAAGAAAGCCGCCGCTGAATCCGGGTATCAAAGAAGAGAAACATCTTCTGCTCCGGTGACAGACCACCGGTCTTTGCCAGATAAATCATGATCCCCACAAACATACAGATAAAGCTGAAGCACAGCCCCACAAGCCAGATGGTTTGCTGATCCCGCTTCACAAAAAACAGAGCCACAGAGGATACGGCCAAAAACAAAAGCACTACCAAAAGCATCCTCTTTCCTCCTTAATTGTTATTATATCATATTTTTATCTAAAAGGAACAAAAGATATCCATAATTTCCGCAAACGTTTTCCGGAAGTTTTATAGCTCTTATCATGCAATTACTGATTTTTCTCCAACGCGCAAAACAACCTGCCCATAGCGAAAAAGAAGTGTTGCAAAATAAGACGAAATGACGAATCGCTTATTTTGCAACACCCTCCTGACAACGTCTATTTGTTCGCTTCGTTTGCTTCTTTCATGACATCAAACAGTACATAATTATTGACATCTACCTTTTCTGTCAGACGACCACCGTCAATAAACACCTGCTGCTGATTCTCATAGTAGGTCTTGATCGTTCCATCTTCCAAAGATTTACCCAAGAAATCGCTGGTGATGCTCCAGTTGCCCTCGCCCACAGTCGCCTTCATGGTATCGGCGTCCACTTCACACTGTTTTGCTACCCAGCCGGCCACTTCTTCAATATTGCTGTTGCGGTAATCTGCGGCCTTCTGCAGGGCACGAGAAAAACGTACCAGCAGATCATGGTTGCTGTCAGCAAATTTCTGTGTGGTAATGTAGCTGGACGGGAACGTCACCTGATTCACATAATCCTGATTGGTTGCCAGCCATACTGTCTTATCACCCAAAGCTTCCTCGATGGTCATCGTTCCCGGTGACCAGGTTGCACAGGCATCTACATTACCGCTGATCATTGCCGTAACGATACCATTGGCATCCATCTCAACGACTTCCAGATCCTCCATTGTCATACCCTCTTGCTGCAGTGCCAGATTCAGAATAATCTCGGCTGATGTTCCGCTGGTCGCCGCCACCTTTTTCCCTTTTAAGTCGGCAATACTATTGACACCTTTATCCTTATTCCCCATCACGGCATCTGCCAGGCTGGTACAGTCAATCTGGAAGATCACTGCCTCACCTTCCGCACAAAGGGCATGTGCACCATGACCAATCTGAGAAATATCAATGTCACCAGAAGCCATAGCAGCTATCTCTGCCGGACCTCCTTGGAACTCCACCAATTCTACCGTAAGTCCCATCTCCTCAAAGTAACCCTTCTCACGTGCCGTCACCGCTAAGGATGCGCTTCCCATGTTTGGCATATAAGCTACCCGCAAGGTTGCCGGCTCAAAGCTCTCCGCCGGAGCCTCTGCTTCTGCCTCGCTGCTCTCGGCCGGTGCTTCCGTCTTGGCGGCCTCCGCTGCCGTGGTTGCCGGAGCTGTCGTCGTCGCCGGAGCCTCGGAAGAACCGCCTCCACCGCAGCCTGCCAGCATAGCTGCCATCATGGTTGATACCAATACCAGACTCAATGTCTTTCTCATAAAAAATTCCTCCTTTTCCCTCTTTGGGTCATCATTGACAATCGTTTGGTTTCCCAAATCGTTGCAATCCTTTACTTTCGAACCTCCAGATACTCCTGATATACCTCACCCCAAATATAGCTCTTCAAATCCAAAAACGGCAGTTCCATCTTCATCTCCTGCGTTCTCGGATAAGGCAGATCGATATCCACAATCTTTTTGATACGCCCTGGTCTGGCGCTCATGATAATCACCTTCGTGGCCAAAATAACGGCCTCCTCTACATCATGGGTGATAAAGAAACAGGTCTTTTTCTGTTCCTGCCAGGTCTTGATCAGCTCTGACTGTAATTGTGTCCGGGTCTGAGCATCCAATGCGCCGAACGGCTCATCCATCAAAAGCACCTGAGGATTAACCGCATAGGCCCTGGCGATCGCCACCCGCTGCTTCATACCGCCAGACAACTCCTTGGGATAAGCATCTGCAAACTGCTCCAGATCGACCATCTTCAGATATTTCATAGCCGTCTCCCGCGATTCTGCCTCGCTCACTCCCTGCAGCTTTAAGCCAAACTGTACATTTTTCAGCACCGTCAGCCAGGGAAACAGTGCGTATTGCTGGAAAACCACACCACGCTCCGGTCCCGGCCCCCGAACCTCTTTTCCATCCACATAGACGGCGCCGGAAGTCGGTTCCAAAAGACCTGCAATCACGTTCAGCAAAGTGGACTTTCCACAGCCGGAAGGACCAACCACACAGATAAACTCATTTTCCATGATATCCAGGCTGACACCGTTTAAGGCAATCATATCGCCGTTGCGACCGCTATATACCTTTTCAACCTTGTCGATTTTTACCTTTACTGCACTGTTTCCTGCCATCCCGTCAGCTTCCTTTCTAAGAATTTAACTAACTGTTCCATCAACATTCCAATAATTCCGATAATCAAAATTCCCAAAAGCACCGTCGCCATATCATAGTACCCTTGTGCTTTTTGAATCATCATACCCAGCCCCTTGGAGGCTCCGGTCAACTCTGCTGCCACCAGTGTGGTCAAGGAAGCCGAAAGCCCCAGACGAGCACCGACTAGAATAAACGGAGTAGAAGCCGGAATGACTACCTTAAAAAAGATATCCTTATCGGAAGCGCCCAGCACTCTTGCCGCCTTAATCAGCGTCGCATCCACATTGCACACACCCTGATAGATAGTGACCACCAACACCAAAAACGAAGCAATAAAAATCACGATAACCTTTGCCTTCTCACCGACCCCTGCGCCGGTAATTACCAACGGAATATACGCCAGCGGCGGAATATTCCGCACAAACTGCACCCATGGCGCCACCACATTCCGAAACGGCGCGTACCATCCCATCAAAAACGCGATCGGAATCGAAATCACAAATCCCAGAGAAAATCCTGCAATTACCCGAAACAGACTGATATACGTGTGCTGCCACAAAGTTCCGTCAGATACTTTATCCACCAGCTTTGCAAATACCTCCCACGGTTCTGCAAATACCACGCCGCCTGCTTCCGTGGATGCGATGAAGATCCACAGCAGAATCGCCGCCGCCAGCGATAAAAGCATCCATGCGCCGTCTGGGATCTGCGTCCAGAAAGACTTATCTTTTTTTCTTGTCTCCATGTGTACCCCTCCTGCTTTCTTTGCAACCTACTGGTCACCATTCTTTCCATATCTGTGACTGTTCTTTTTCTCACAGTCCTGATAGTTTATAGTGTACTTGTTTTTGCAGAAAAAAACAGTATGAAATATTTTCATACCGTTTAAGAAAAATCTTTGTCTGATTTTACCCAAACGTTTGTTGATATCGCCATAGTATTTTTCGGAAAAATCCGATACAATAGAAAGGAAACATAACGGTTCGGATGTAAACCCACTCATAAATCAGACATTTGCAGGAAGGAAACCCGGATATGACTTTGAAAGAAATTGCCGCTGAGGCAGGAGTTTCGATCTCTACCGTTTCCCGTGTCATCAACAAGAGCAGCAAGTCCCCTGCCAGTCCAGAAGTACAAGACCGGATCTGGGAGATTGTACGCCGCACCGGCTATACGCCCAACAGCAACGCCCGCCAACTAAAAATGGGCAATCATGCGGCTTCCACCAATACCTCACATTCCATCGCCTGTCTCTTCGCCCGTGTCCATGAAGCAGAAACCGATACCTTCTTTGCTTCTCTGGCCCGCAGCATTGAGAAGGAGGCTTTTAAACATGGTTACATCGTAAAATATACCTTTACCGCCTTTGATGTCAATGATCCGAACATTTTCCGGCTGATTTCCGACAATCATGTGGATGGCGTAGCCGTGCTGGGGCGATGTGACAAGCAGTTGCTAAAATTTCTGAAACCGTATTTCCGGTATGTCGTCTATACTGGCCTCAACAATCTGGATGTCAAATACGATCAGATTGTCTGCGATGGATATCAAGCGGCTATCACTGCCATGGAACATCTCCTGAAGCTGGGACATACCAGAATCGCTTATGTGGGAGAAACCAGCAATGAAGATCGTTACCGCGGATACTGCACAGCTCTGGCTGGTGCCGGACTTCCCTTTTGTCGGGAGCTGGTGGCCAATGAACCGTTGTCCTCCGAAGGCGGCTATCGCGGGGCTGACCTGATTCTAAAAAAGAAAGTCCCTGTCAGCGCCTTTTTCTGTCCTAATGATGTAACGGCAATCGGCGCCATGCGGGCTGTCAAAGAACATGCTCTGACAATTCCCGAGGATATTTCTCTGATTAGCATCGATGATATTGACATGGCACAGTATTTGACGCCGATGCTGACTACTATCCATATTCCAGTGGAAGAGATGGGACAGATGGCGGCCAAAATTTTGATTGACCGGATTGAGGGAGGACACACACTGCCAGTGAAAGTCAATCTTCCCTATTATATCGCAGGAAGAGAGAGTTGTGGGGCATGTTCCGTTTTGAAGAAAAAGGGCTAAAAATTTCAGAAAATATCGGTTACACCGATGAGAAAGAGGCGGGTGAAAAAGCTTTGGAAAAGGGATACACGCCTTGTTCACTGAGGATAAATTGTAAAAATAAAGAAAGGAAGTAACACTACTATGATACTTACCATCCAAGACAAAACCACTCACACCGTCGCCGCCATTGACTCATTTGGCGCGCAACTCATCTCTCTTAAGGACGCAGACAAAAAAGAATACATCTGGCAGCGCGATCCGGAAATCTGGCCCCGCTGCTCTCCGCTTTTGTTCCCGGCTGTCGGCAACTGCCGGGACGGGCGCACCCGCTTTGACGGCGAATGGTTTGAGATGGAAAAGCACGGCTTTTGCAAAGAGTCTGATTTCATCGTTGACGAGCAGAAAGAAGATGCCGTCACATTTCGTCTCACTGCCAATGCACAGACCCGTAACTCCTATCCTTATGATTTCATCCTCTCTTTGACTTATTGTCTGGAAAATGGAATTTTGCTGATGGATTACTGTGTGGAGAATCCGGACTGCCGCGAGATCTGCTATTGCATTGGTTCTCATCCGGGCTTTATCTGTCCGCTTGCAGAAGGAGAGACTTTCGAAGATTATCAACTCGAATTTGAAAAAGAAGAAAATACCTGCGCTATGCCTTATGACCTGCAAGCTCTGCAGTTTGATGCCGGAAAAAAAGGACTGGAGCTGAAACATACCCAGATTCTTCCGCTTTCCTATGAATTATTTCGGGAAGACGCCATCTATTTTGATCAAATACAGTCCCGCAAGGTTGCGCTGATCCACAAGAAAACGCGGTTGGGAGTGGAAGTTTCCTATCCTGGTTTTGAAACGGTGGCTTTCTGGACTCCTTACGGTAAAAATGCTCCTTTTCTCTGTATAGAGCCATGGAATGGCTCCGCTATCCGTTCGGATGAAGATGATGATTTTATGCATCGCCATCATGTTCAGATCGTTAAATCTGGAGAAAAAAAGAACTATCGAATGGAGATTCGTATTCTTTGAATATTCGTTATGCCGTTTCAATTTCATTTGGGTTAGGATAAGTGGTGGTGAAAGGTACGCCAAGGAAAAGGAGAGAGAAGCCATGAGAGAATGGTCTGCTCCTTTTTCCGGTTTCGAGATTAAGAATTCCTAAAACCCCTGATTTTTGCTAAAAACAAAACGAAAATATACAAACTCGCTTCGCTCAGACAGTGTATATTTTCGTTTCAACGCTAAAATCAGGGATTTAAGGACTTCTAAATCTCTGCACAGTCAAAATCCGCAGACCATCTCTCATGACTTCTCTCTCCTTTTCCTTGGCTGTGTTTTTCATTTCCTTATCTAAATGACATTGGACGCTGCTCCCGGTTTTTCTTTGGGGGCGACTCTTTTTTGCCTGATTGGTATCATTTATTGCTTGATCGATACAATGGTTATGCGGTATTTCTCAACGAAACTCTTCACACCAGACTGCCGCTTCGGTTGCCAATGATTTCTTCACATCCAAAATCCGCTGATTCTCGGAACCGCGAAATTTCAGACGCAGGTTCTTTTTCTCCTCGACAAATTTTCCATCCACCATCACATCCAACAGTGGCAAAAGTTCCTGCGTCACCTTTGATGCGGGAATCATTTTGCCCAGGATGTCTTTTTCAAAATCATAGCCGGTAAAACACCATATCGTTTTTAATGGGAACTGCTCCTTTACCTTTTTGATGAACGGCAACAGTCCGGTCTGATTTGCCGGCTCCATAGGTTCTCCTCCTAAAAGGGTCAAACCCACAATATAGTCAGGCGACAGCAACCGCAGAAGTTCTTCTTGTGTCTCCTCGGTAAACTCATATCCATAGGCAAAATCCCATGCCTCGGAATTGAAACATCCCTTACAGTGGTGGGTGCAACCACTGACAAACAAAGTTACTCGCACTCCTGGGCCATTGGCAACATCGGTTGGCTTGATGGTCGCATAATTCATTCTCTTCTGCTCCTTCCTGTCTCTGCGGATGCACGCTACAGATGCAACACCCGACTTTTGATCTCCCGCGTCTTGCCATCATTCCAGAAATTCTCTCCCAGATATCCGCAAGTTCTGCGGGTCACATTCATTCGGCTGCGATCCCGATTATGGCATTGTGGGCACTCCCATTCCATATCATCATTGACACCAATCTCACCATCAAAACCACAGACATGGCAGACATCCGATTTGGTATTAAACTCCGCATATAAAATATTGTCATAGATATAGCGTACTGCCGCCTCTAGTGCCTCCGGATTGTTCGTCATGTTCGGCATCTCCGCATAGGATATCGCACCACCAGTGGAAACATCCTGAAAATCGCTCTCAAATCTGAACTTATCAAAAGCACTAATCGCTTCGCGCACATCTACATGATAAGAGTTGGTGTAGTATCCCTTGTCAGTAACATTGGCAATCACCCCAAATTTCTCTCGATCGATGCGGGCAAAACGATAACACAAAGACTCTGCTGGCGTTCCATACAGGCTGAATCCCAATCCGCTTTCTTCGCGCCAGCGATCGGTGGCTGCCCTCATATACTGCATGACCTTCAGAGCAAACGCTCTCCCCTCTGGTGTCGTATGGCTGACCCCCTTCACCAGCATCGTCGTCTCATAAATACCGATATACCCTAGAGAAAGCGTGGAATAACCATTTTTCAAATACGGATCGATCGCCTCACCCTTTTTCAGTCTGGCAATCGCGCCATATTGCCAGTGAATCGGGCTGACATCTGAGAGCGTCCCCAGCAGCGCCTTATGGCGACACAAAAGCGCTTCCCGGCACAGCTCAAGCCGCTCGTCCAAAAGCTCCCAGAACTTTTCTTCTTCTCCCCGAGCCAAGATCCCGATCTGCGGCAGATTGATACTGACCACTCCTTGATTGAAACGTCCTTCCCATTTATAATGACCGTCAACATCCTTCCAGGGCGAGAGGAAAGAACGACAGCCCATACAGCTGAAGACATTCCCTTCATAATTTTGCCGCATTTTCTTTGCAGAAATATAATCCGGATACATCCTCTTTGCCGAACATCTGACCGCTAAACGGGTCACGTCATCATAATCCCCGCCCTTTAGACAATTACACGTATCCAGTACATAGACCAGTTTGGGAAACGCCGGGGTCACACAAATCCCCTGCTCATTTTTGATTCCCTGCAGGCGCTGATTCAAGATTTCCCGGATAATCATCACATTCTCTTCCACATATTCATCATCCGGATCGATCTGCAAAAACAATGTTACAAAAGGCGCCTGGCCGTTCGTCGTCATCAACGTGTTGATCTGATACTGAATCGTCTGTACCCCCGAACGCAGCTCATCTCGCAGGCGAATCTCCGCTACCCGGCGCAGCTGAGCCTCGGTCAAACCGATGCCCGGCTGCCCTTTTCGCGTCTGAGGGGAGTCACTTGACATCGATCTGTCTCCATCTTCTTCCCCCCGTTCACATGAGGACTCAGAAAAACCTCCCAGTTCTCTTCTCAGTTCCTTCTCATATTTCTCCCGGCTCCGGCGCAGATACTTCGCCAAATGACGCACTGCCACCGACTGACCGCCATACTGATTGCTGGCCACTGCCGCAATAATCTGCGTCGTCACAATACAAGCCACCTGAAAACTCTTCGGCGTCTCAATCAACTTGCCGTTCATCACGATCCCCTGATCCAGCATGTTCTCGATATCAATCAGACAACAGTTAAAAATCGGCTGAATAAAATAGTCGGCATCATGAAAATGCAGCACCCCATTTTCATGAGCCAGGGTAATCTTCTCCGGCAGCAACAGTCGCTTTGTCACATCCCGTGAGACCTCTCCTGCAATATAATCTCTCTGCGTCGAAGCCAGCCGGGTATTCTTATTAGAATTCTCCTCCGCCAGCTCTTTATTCTCATTGCGAATCAGCTTTAAAATGGACTCATCTGTTGTGTTTGACTTACGCAGCAGAGCCCGCTGATAGCGATAAATCATATATTTCTTAGCCAGAGCATATTTATTGCACTCCACTAGCCGCGCCTCGATCATATCCTGGATGCTTTCCACTGCTAATACCTCTCCCGCTTGTTCTTCCACATAGCGAATCGTATCTTCAATCAACGCCTCATCCGCCCGCTCTGGAATCTCCACTGCCGCATTTGCTTTTTCCATCGCCGCCCGAATCTTTCTTGCATCGTAGGTCACAATCCGACCGTCCCTCTTTTGAACCTTCATCTTGTTGTCCCCTTCCCCCTCTATCGCAGCGTCTCCTATCTTGTGCATTCAAAAGCAAATCATACTATATCTAGTATTTCAAAAAATTTATTGTGAATCTTATTATACCCATGGAAGCTACATTTGTCTATATACTGTTTGGACATTTTTCTCTCGTTTTTCGTAAAACTCAGACTCCATACAATAAGCTCCCTGCCACACCCGCAATGATAATCAACACAACTGGTGATATCTCCTGCTTTTTTATCCGTTTTCCAAGAATCGAAACTACCGCCAACACCGCCAAAACAGCCATTGCCATTATGTCAAGAGAATTTCCCTCCCCTTCGGGAAAAATATTTTTTACTATCATAAATATTCCTATCGCAAAAATCACTCCCATCAGGCACGGTTTAACCCCTTTTAAAACAGCCTGTATCCTCCTTTGGTTCAAACATCCGCGAAACAACGCCGTAACCAGCAAAATAATCAAAAAAGATGGCAGGACCACTCCCAACGTGGCCACAGCCGCTCCCGCGATTCCGGCCTGGCTATGGCCAATATAAGTGGCAGCATTCACCATGATCGGTCCTGGCGTGGACTCGCTGACTGCTATCATATTAGAAAACATCGCTTCATCCATCCACCCATGGGCAAGCACACTTTCCTGGATGAGGGGAATTGCCCCATAAGCACCGCCGAAAGCAAACATGCCGATTTTCAAAAAAACCAAAAACAGAGAAATATAAATCATTTTCTCTCTCCTCTCCCACCTGGCACGGAATATAGATATAATCCTGTCAGGCCGGCAATCAAAATCAGATAAATCGTGGACAAGCGAAATCCCAACAGATTACATAGTAAAGTAATGCTTCCGAAAACAATTACAAATATCATACTGCTAATTTTATTTGGTGATTTTTTCAACATCTTGCGAATCATTTTGACCGCCGCCTGAAGAATCAACCAGGCAACTGCAATTCGGATTCCCCGAAATGCATTGGCCACCACCGGATACCGCAGTAAATCCTCCATAAAGGTAGAAATCAACAAAATAATCAAAAACGAAGGCAGTATCATCCCCAGAGTCGCCACAATCGCTCCCGCCAACCCAGCTTTCTTGTATCCCGTATAAGTAGCACAATTAATTGCAATGGGACCAGGGGTCGATTCTGCTATCACTGTGATATCCATCAGCTCGTCCGAGGTAATCCACTGCTTTTTCTCCACACATTCATGGTCGATCAGGGAAATCATGGCATACCCGCCGCCAAAAGTAAAGCTTCCTATTTTAGCAAAGGTCAAAAAAAGCTCTCTGAAAGGTTTCATGAATTATTTTTCCTCTCCTAGTTTTGTACTTCTATCTGCTTTTCGCAAAACCATGTACTATTCCAGTAATTTTCCGGCTTTATAGTAAAAATATAAATCTTTTTTGGCTATTTCGCGCTTCTTTTCTTGATATTCTTTATACGCCGCGGCGATCTTTGTCGTTGCCCAGGCACCACCAGCCGCAAGCATTGCTGTATCCGTTGAAATGGCCTGGGCAAGAGAGGGAATAACGCCGGCAGCCGCCACGCCAATGACTAAACCGCCTGCCGACTTCAAAAATTTTCCGTCATCCGCAACTTTTCCCACTAGATTTTTTAGAAAACCATTTTCTTTTGTCAATTCATCGATTTCTAAAACAGCAGGCGCAATCTCCTGATAATATAAAGTTGAACATTCATGTTCAAAATCATCATCCCAGGGAAGCGCCTGAATATTTTCAGAATAAGCAATAACTTTGCTCCGAAAACGAACTAACGCATGATTCAATTCCTTTCGTATATCCAGGATCTCGTCTACAGAAGCCACATCAAAGGATGGTAATCGTTGTAATAAATTATCACTGACCCCCGCATGTGTGATTTTTCTTTTTTCGCTCTCACTGAGATTTATGATTTTTGATTTGACAGCAGTTCGCATGAGTTCATTAGAGGCTTCATCAAAAAGCGGTAGAGAAGTCTTCACCGATTTCATAAGATAACCAAAATACTCGGAAACGCATCCATCTACATCAGCTAAACTGTGTTCAAATTTTTGCAAGATAAGTTTTCCCGATTTTATCAATCGGTTGAGATCCATGGTCTGCGACTCCCCCATGATCGCTAAAAACGTTCCGTCTATTTCCTGCATAAACCGTTTTAATTCATTACGAAATCCGATTCTCTGCGCCAAAGGAATTGTCTTATACTGTTTGCTATCTAAGAGCTTCGACAACTGCCCCATGATATTCATTCCATCGCGATAAGTCTCTGGCTCCTGTTCTTCACATATGGGCAGAATAAATTTCAGCAGTTTAAGAATTCTCTTTTCATCAAAAGCGGCTTCCCCTGTATATAATTGTGTGTACATATAAGCCATCGGACTGATAAGGATAATCCTGTCTGCATAAAGCAACACCGATTTAATATATTGCAATTCTTTATTTATGCTCGTTACTTCTGGCTGTACGGCAATCGTAAAATCAAATCCCAATTTATCTACTCCTCCCCCTCAAATGGTAAGGATATTATATCTCAAGTTTCTTCTCCCTTCAATAAATTGTTCGGATCGATTTTCGCGCAAATTAAATCATACTTTCTATCGCTTTGTTATCCACTGCATTTTTCAGGCGAATAAGGATGCCGCTGATAGTATCAGATAAATAGCTCAAAAGTTCTCCGTCATTTTCACAATAATTCTTCACAAAAGTTTCAACTGCATTTTCCAGTCGTTTATTTATAGCATTTAAATCCGTTTGCATAAATACTTCTTGTATATATGAATAATCTGCTTTCTCTAAATCAAATTTTGTTAAGGATTTTTCCGCCAAAATATGTCCTATCACATTGATAAAAACAACTTCTGAAATGTTATCTATGGATTCTTTCCCATACTTATTATATTTTGATAATATGTTTATTATATAATTCGCAGGAAATACGTGTAAAAACTTCTGTTCCAAACGAATGCATGCAATAAATTCATAAATTTTATCAATCCCCGTATACGCAGAAATATCTTTTAGCACAGGATAATCGAGAATCACCACTGTATTTTGAGGCTCAAACCGAACATCATAACGTCTGAAAAATTCTGGCAGAACTTTAATAAATGTATCATACAGGCATTGATTTTCATAATGATCAAACTTTGGTAAAATTTTATGATAGAAATGTAATGCTTTTTTCGCTTTTTCTTCCACGTATGTTGCTCCTATCTCATATGCCTTTTGTGCTGACATTTCCTTATTTAACAAAGTCAGGGAATGGCATCCCATTTCTTCTATTTCGTGAATGCAATACAGAACCGCTCCCATGAGTTGTTCTGCTTTTTCGTAAGTAATGGATGAGCTTTCATGGGCCGTATATTTTTCAGCCAATTTTCCCACTATCGGCACCAGTTCTTCCATCTCATATTTCATTCGCATTACCTCCAGCACAATTCTTTTAACGTTTCAAGATATAATTCATAATCCCATCTTTTTACTTCGTCAAATTTTAAATATTCTCCATAACCATCGGAACTCTTATACCCGTCATACCCCGCTCGGATTGCTTGTGCAAAATTGGCAAGACAAGTACTCTCCAAATAATCAAAATCCCCAAAGCATATCGTTTCAAACTGCTCTTTCATCAAATGGAGAAGTTCATCATCTGTAATTTCATCTTGCATTTCGTTTTTGTATTGATAAAATATTTCCTGCAAACGAACGATTGTCTCTACATAATTGCTCTGATCAATGTAATCAGAATCACAAAATTCATAGATGATTTTTGTTGCAATACCTTCTCCGAATTCAATTCTTTTTTGTTCTGATAGTGAATTTTTTCGTTCCTCTAAAATCACTTTGGCGTCTTGCTCTGTTAAGGAAAGGTGAAACCGTTCTGTTTTCTGATTCGTTCTCATTACTTTCTCCAGTTGATTTTGTTGCTGTAGTAAAATCATCCAGTCTTTTTCCAAGAGATCGTCCTCCCCATTTTTGTATTTGGAAAGTGATTATAGCACTGCATTCATGCCATTAATAGTCTTGTTTTTCCGGCATTTTTTTGGTATTATAATAATGGAGAAAGGGAACGATTTTATTCGTTCCCTTTTGTTTTTTCCTATTTTGTTCTTGTATATTGGCCCGAGGGCTTGTCTTGTCAACCACACTAGTCACATAGATTTGCTGTTACCTTCCATGGTATTTCGAGCAAGTAGTGATCGAAGGTGTGTCCAGGAAAAAGTGATCGAAGGTACGCCAAAAAAAGTAATAGAAGATGCACCAAAAAAGTAATAGAAGGTACGCCCAGGAAGAGGGGAGAGGAGCAACGGGAAATCGTCTGCTCCTTTTTCCGGTTTCGAGATTAAGAATTCCTAAAACCCCTGACTTTTGCTAAAAACGAAACGAAAATATACAAACTCACTTCGCTCAAACAGTGTATATTTTCGTTTCAACGCCAAATTCAGGGATTTAAGGACTTCTAAATCTCTGCAAAGTC
>JAAWNY010000116.1 GCA_022799175.1 Lachnospiraceae bacterium
GTAGACGCTATCAACGCCCAGATCGACGCCCTGGAGCGAAAGCCTGGATGGAGTACAGTTTTACAATCTATCCAACCCGGAAAAAAGCTTATTGCACTTGTCTTTGGAAAAGTTCCCGGAATGGAAAATCGGACATATTGATCCTGAATTATATACTGTCCAGAGATGTTTTGAAGTCACCAGGCAGGATGTGTATTCCTTCTTGACTACAGATGTAGCTCAGGCATTTCAGTGCATCTTCGATTTTGATACAATCCATCACAGAATCCATGTCTATCAAGAAAATTCTATGGGAGAAGATACAAATATTTTTGTTTCCTATCATAAATTACTCAAAAATACAAATATCTCCTCTTCCATAGATGATATCAAAACATGTCTTACGTTCCTTGGTGCAGACGATTTAAATCTGCGGGAAGTAAATGACAGGATTTACAATCTGGATTACTTTCATGACTTAGATTATATGAGTAAGGGGTTGTATGATGCATATACTCTGTGGGCAAAAAAATGGAAGGACAAGGTAACACCCTATGAAAATTTGGTAACACAGTATCAAAGCTATTATAATCAGATCCACTTTTTACAATCTGAAAAAATGCCCGATCATCCCGAAAGTACAAACTGGTCAGAATACGGTTTAAATCCTCTCAAAGAAAAGCTGGCGTCTTATGAGCAAAAGCAGTCTGTGATGATAAAGCTTGGACAAGGAGAATCCACACATAAAGACTATCAAACCCTTTATCTGCCTTGTTATCATACCATTCAGGCAATCAAAGCCCAAATTGTAACAGTCGAAAATCAAATAATTGATTTACAAAAGGCCCAGTCTCATATTGCCAGACAAATGGATTCTATGATTTCCAGCATTTCTATGCAGAATCATTTCACCGAGCAGCAGCTGGATGAATTATCTAAATTTATTCGGGAGGATGAACTATCATCTTCCAATTTTGTTGTTACGGATACCATGACAGATTCTGAACGCATGGATCTTCTGCATGAAATGCTGCAATTCGGCAGGGAGGAATTAGCCAAGGTTTCACAGCCGGCGTTGCAGTTTAGCTGCAATATGAACAATCTTTTTGTGATTCCGGAATTTGACCTTATATCCGATCAATTTGAGGTAGGAAACTATATTCACATCTGTCTAAGAGATGATTACATCATCCGGGCACGATTGCTTGAAATGGATCTGAATCTTTATGATGAGAGTGATTTCCATGTGACCTTTGGAAATATTGCTAAATCTAAGAAATCTAAAATTTACGAGGATATCACGAAGGCGCTGGAGCTATCAAATTCCGTAGCAGCATCTGTTTCATTTCATTCCTCAAACTGGAACCAGGCGAATAAGACGGCAACGGATCTGAATCAAATGCTTGCGGATGGATTGCTGTCTGCCGGCCAGTCATTAAATACTGCAAAAGCAGACGTCCAAATGAATGACAACGGCCTGTTCATAAGCAATACGCAGGAATCCAAATATTCTGGCGATCGTATTTTTATCGGCGGAGGAAAAATCCTCTTTAGTGATGATAATCTGAAAACAGTCAGGACTGCTTTAGGGCGTGTGCAGTACACGAAAAAAGGAATCACCTACGATGATTTTGGTCTTTTGGCCCAATTTGTAATTTCCGCCTATGTCGCCGGTTCCACCATTGAGGGAAACGAAATTCTCGGCGGCACCATTACAGGTACCGATTTTAACAACGGAAACGAAACCTTTCATGTGGATTCTTCTGGACACCTTTTTGCTTCTTCCGCAGAAATAAAAGGAAAGATCCAGGCAGACTCCGGCTCTCTTGGAGGCGCCCATGGATTTAAGATCCAATCCGGAAAATTATATTCCGGAAGCAAATCTTCTTTTACATCAGCAAATCCAGGTGTTTATGTGGGTACGGATGGCATAAGCCTTGGGCAGAATAGCACATTTCGTGTAGATTCTTCCGGTACAGCCAATGGGACTTATGGTAATTTCAACAACGGTTTCGCTGCCGATACAAGCTTTGGATTATCCGGCGGCGCTTTAAATCATTTTGACACCCTTGTATGTAGGAATATTACGGCTGAAACGATCCGAGCCACCAATGTTTTATCTGATTACGTTACCGCAAATACGATAGCCGCTAATTATGCAACAATTGCTGGTTTAAACGCAGCCAATGGCAGAATTGATAACTTAAGCTCTTCTTCTATTCATGTTAATAGATTAAGAGCTGGTTCTGTAAATGGGCACCATGTGGATTGGCAGGCAATCACTGTCTGTTACGATGTGGAAGTAGAGAAAGGAACCATTACAAATACAAACGGCAGCAGCAGAAGTGTCGTCACTTCTGTAACCCCATCTTATTTTAATGCATATATTATGTGCTCAAAATGGTAAGGAGAATTAGAAAAATGATTCGAAATTGTCAAATCCTGAAAGAAACCATAATCAACAGCATAAATCAAAGCGGTCTCGATGTGGGAACCGCCTATTTTATTCTCAAGGACGTTTTTACATCATTTGAAAATCTATATTATGCCGAATTAAATAAAGAGTGTTTAGAGGAACATAAAAAAGAAGCAAAAGAGGATCATAGAGAAGAGGCGGAAGCGTAAATCCCTATTTTCTGCTCTTAAGTCTTACTTATAAAATATAAATTCTGACTACTCCAAATATACATTAAGACAAAAAGGATGAAATTGACGCGCCGAGCTAGTGTACTGATATGCTCATTTTGTTATTTTCAATCGAAAGTGATCGTATCAGTGCACTAGAAGCAAAACTAACATACCGCTGAAAATGCACTATAAAATCCAACAAAGAAAGGAGAACACCAAGTTTATGAATGATTCTATCATTCTGCTTCAAGCCAAATTAAATGAGGCAAAATCAAAAACAGCGATCAACGCAGATCTCGCTAAGCTTCAAGCCAAGCTTGACAAGTTAAAAGTACAGGCTGACGTAGATCCCCAGGCTCTCTCTGCTCTAACCCGGCAGCTGGAAGAGGTTTTGGATCAGAAAATCGTGCTTCACGAGATTACCATTGACAAGGAAACAGTTGTAAAAGAAGCCGATCAGATCGGCAGACAGGCAGGCGACTCTCTGAGCCAGGGGCTCCAGGATTCTCTTAACAGCAATAATAAGCTCTCTATTAACGGGAGCGCGCTCCCGTTGGAGGAAAAAATAGAAACCTCCCTCGATGATTTGAAAGAAGTGAATCATCTTCTGACAGAAATCAGAGAAACTGCCCAGAACGTAAACATACTTGGCACAGGTATTACATCATTCGTTAAAAACTTTGCTTGACTTTATGGGAACATAGGGTGACAAAACTAAAATATCTTTGGCGAGAGATTTTAGTTGGGCAATCATAGACAAGGAAGCAACATAACGGCGTTGTCTACAAGTCTATGGATACATGGGGTTTTTAATAAGACTCTGCAAACACTTTCAGCGGAGTATAAACTATACATGGAGGAGTAAATGCTTGAAAGTTTCTTACGTACAAGTAAGACAGAAGAAATTCTGCTAATGCATATCAAACCACAATCCTTACGTTACGGATGAGGTTACGAAAGTAGAAAAAATTGATTATG
>JAAWNY010000035.1 GCA_022799175.1 Lachnospiraceae bacterium
ATTTCTCCACCATATAATGTACAAAATTTCCCCCGATAAAACCGGCTCCACCTGTTACAATCATTTTCATAGTTTTCAGTTCCTTTCTCCATCGTCAGTTTTCGATCTATCTATAATCTTCTGTAATATATCATACAATAATGCATAATTCAATCAAGGTTTCTTAAATTATTCCCCTTCTTTTATCCCCCTTCCTCCCTCTATTTCTCCTTCTTTTTTCATACACTCTTTCATCTTCTTTTCATACCCCTCCAGCCTTCTCCTCCTTTTCTTTTTCTCTTCCTTCACAGACAATATCTCAACTTCGTTTCGCACGCCCCTTTCCCTCCATTCCATCTCAAATTGTCCATTCTTAACTTCTTCCATTCCCTATCACTCCACCTCAAACTCAATATTCTCAAACTCTTTCGAATTAAAAAACTCCATGATTGTAATATCCAATCCACTACAGATCTTAATGATCGTGAAAACCCCCGGATTCTTCGTAGACCCATTCATAATATGCATCAAGGTTGTCAGCGGAATTGCCGAACGGCTTGCCAGCTTATAATAGGTCATTCTTTTTTCCTTGCAAAAAAACATAATTCTTGCTGATAGTAGTTCTTGTTCACTCATAAGATATCCTCCCGCCAAATATGGTACTGTCCTTAGTCTATATCTATTCATCTTTAAACTACTTCCAAAAAATATACTAAATGGCAATTTTTTCCATTTTGACTCGTTTTGAAGCCGTCCTATCAAAAAACAGGAAACACCATTTTCACCATGGTATCTCCTGTTATATTCACTTACCCTTCAAGTATAATATATATGATCATTTCTCCGCCAACTCTCCAATCCTTCCCACCAGCTCCTTTGCCATCTCCATCATCGCTCCACAATCTTTATGGTTCTTTTTGTGGTCAATATAATGAAAATATGGCTCCTCTCCCAGCTGGAATTTCAGCGCTCCCCGATACCCCTGAATCATCTCCGGTATCCCGTCCGTATCCAATCTGGCATTTTGATACATAGTCAGCCGCACTTCCTGCCGGTTCACTTTGACCTCTGTCACATACGCTCGATGAGCCAATGCTTTCAGGGAGGCTACTACCAGCAAATTATCCACCGGACGGGGGATATCTCCAAAACGATCCATCAGCTCATCCTGCATATCCATGTGTTCCTCTTCATTTTCAATGCTGGAAATCCGTTTGTAAATATCCAGTTTTTGATATTCGTTTCGGATATAGGTGGAAGGTATATAAGCATCGATATCACATTCTACTACTGTTTCAAACTCTTCTTCCTCGGATCGTCTTCCTTGCAATGCCTGCACTGCCTGGTTCAGCAATTTGCAGTATAGATCATAGCCAACCGCTTCCATATGGCCGTGCTGTTCTGCCCCCAACACATTCCCGGCTCCACGGATTTCCAGATCCCGCATAGCAATTTTAATACCAGAGCCAAGTTCTGTGAATTCTCGAATCGCCTGTAGCCGTTTCTCTGCCTCTTCTCGCAAAAGCTTATCTCGCCTGTACATCAAAAAAGCATAAGAAGTCCGGTTTGAGCGCCCTACTCGGCCCCGCAACTGGTATAGCTGCGACAGTCCCATTCGGTCTGCATCGTGGATAATCATGGTATTGGCATTGGGAATATCCAGGCCAGTCTCGATAATGGTGGTGGACACCAACACATCTATCTCTCCATTTACAAAATCGTACATGATCTTTTCTAGCTGCCGTTCTTGCATCTGTCCATGCGCGTAGACTACCACCGCATCTCCGGATAATTCCTGGATATGGGCGGCCACTTCATCGATTCCCTTGACCCGATTATATACATAATATACCTGACCGTTCCTGGCCAATTCTCGATTGATCGCTTCCCGAACCATCTCGTCGTTATATTCCATCACATAGGTTTGTATGGGAAGCCTGTCTACGGGTGGCTCCTCTAACACACTCATGTCCCGAATTCCCACTAAGCTCATGTGCAGAGTCCTGGGAATTGGGGTCGCTGTCAGAGTTAACACATCGACATTTTCTTTCAATTTTTTGATTTTTTCTTTATGTGTTACCCCAAACCGTTGCTCTTCATCAATGATAAGTAATCCTAAATCTTTAAATTTCACATCTTTCGATAATACCCGGTGGGTACCGATCACGATGTCTACCAGACCTTTTTGCAAATCTGTCAATGTTTTTTTAACTTGTGCGGGAGTACAAAAACGCGACAAAAGATCCACACGTATCGGAAAATCCTTCATTCGTTGTAAAAATGTGTTGTAATGTTGCTGCGCTAAGATAGTAGTTGGCACCAGATATACCACTTGCTTACTCTCTTGTACTGCTTTAAAGGCGGCTCGTAAGGCAATCTCTGTCTTTCCATATCCCACGTCCCCACAGATCAGGCGATCCATGATTTTTCTGCTTTCCATATCGCGCTTCGCCGCCTCGATTGCTGCTTCCTGATCCTCAGTCTCCTCATAAGGAAACAACTCTTCAAACTCTTTCTGCCACACCGTATCCGGGCCATACTGGAATCCTGCCGTTTGCTGCCTCGCAGCATACAGCTCCACCAAGTCTCGGGCGATTTCCTTGACCGCGCTCTTTACCCGACTGCGAGTGCGTTTCCACTGTTCGCCTCCTAACTTATTCAGTTTCGGGGTCTTCGCCTCAGCGCCGGCGTATTTCTGAATGCCATCCAACCGAGTTGCCGGAAGATACAGATTCCCGCCATTCGCATATTCGATTTTCAAGTAATCCTTGATCACCTTATCCCGTTCAATTTTTTCTATTCCTCGGTAAATCCCCAACCCGTGATCTTCGTGCACTACATAATCTCCTACTGATAACTCGGAAAAACTCTGAATCTTCTGTCCTTCATAAGAGCTTTTTTTCCGCTTGCGTTTTTTCTTCTCTGTGCCAAACATATCCCCTTCGGTGATTACCACAAATTTAATCTGAGGATATTCAAACCCCCGATGTAGATTTCCATAAACTACCAGAATCTCCCCCGGCTGTACCTGACGCTCCTCACTGTCCGGACAGAATGCACTTAATCCATATTCCCGCAAATCGCCAGCCAGACGACTGGACCGGGTTCGTGAACCAGAAAGCAAGATCACCCGATATTTTTCACGCTTCCAACGCTGCAAATCTTTGATCAGCAGTTCAAAACTGTTTTGATACGAATTCACATTTTTCACGTTAAGACGATATTGGCCATTCACCATCAGACCTGGTAGCTTCTGTTCCAAACCAGTGAGGTAAAGCGTATTCCCTCGCTGTGCCTGAGCCAATAACTCCTTTACCGTATACAAAAGATTCGTCTGACCTGGCAGAAGATAGCCTTTTTCCAGCCGATGTGACATACTCTCCCGAAATTCCATCTCCACTGCTTCCCCCTTCTCCCGCAGGCGAGCTGGTTCATCCAGAATAATCATACAATTGTCTTCTTTAAAATAATTCAGAAAAGATACCGTTTCTTTAGAAAAGTAAGATAGACAGGCATCCAACCCTGCCACTTTTAATCCCTCCTGAATTCCTTCTGCCAATTCCTGTGCGATTCCCTGGAGCCGGTGCGCCTCCTCCGTCAACATCTGCCGTCTTAAATTTTCCACAGATGCTTTGGCTTCCTTGCGAATCCGTTCGGCTCCTTCTTTGCGTTGATCTTCTGTCAACACCAGCTCTGATGCCGGATAGATCTCCGTTTCTTCCAACTGCTCGATCGAACGCTGGCTCTCCAAATCAAAGGTACGGATCGAATCCACCTCCGTATCCCACAGCTCGATCCGTATTGGCTGCTCTTCTGTCAGTGGGAAAATATCCACGATTCCGCCGCGGATAGAAAACTGCCCCATACCATCCACTTGACCGGTTCGTTCATAGCCCATCCGGGTCAAGCGCTCTTTCCATTGATTCAAATCTAGTTCCTGACCCATTTTCACCGTCATAATCTGATTTTTAAGCTGCCAGAGCGGGAGCAAGCGATCCATCAGCCCGTCCAGTGTAGTCACCACTATCCCCGTGGCATCCTCCATCAAGTGACGCAGCACCTGCAAGCGTTGGCGTGTTATCAGATTTCCATGGATATCTGCGCTGTAAAACAGCAAATCCTTAGCCGGATATAACCATACATCCCGCCGGAAACATCCAAAATCTTCATAAATTTCCCGCGCCCGTGAATCATCATAAGTCACTACCAGTTTCCAAGATGCAGTGGGAACGGTTTCCTGAATCAGATGTACTTTCTGAGAGTCCATGCAACCGCTGACCTGCACCGGTCCCCGCCCTTGTTCCAGCTGCCGGTTCAATTCTTCATATTCAATCAGCTCTGTCAATGGATTGACAAATATCCTGCTCATATGCTGCCTCCTTTTTTCGATATTCCCAACTACTTTTTCTCGGATCTGGTCTACTGCCTACCCCACTTCTTTCTTTTTTGTATTAAAATGATTCATCGCTCGATCGGCTCCTTCACCGAGCATCATAACTACTGCCTGAGCTGCTTCCTGAAACGCCTCATCCATCAGCTCTTGTTCTCCCTTAGAAAAACGGCTGAGCACATAATCTTTCAAATCCATCCGCGGTGGCTTTTCCCCAACTCCCACCTTAATCCGGGGAAATTCCTGAGTTCCCAAGTGCCCAATGATATTCTTGATTCCATTATGTCCCCCGGCACTCCCTTTCAAGCGAATCCGCAACTGTCCTGGAGGCAGACTGATATCATCATAAATAACAATCAATTCTTCCGGCAACACTTTATAATAGTCCAATACAGAACGCAAACTCTCCCCGCTGAGATTCATAAACGTCTGCGGCTTTACCAGCAATACCTTTTGGCCTTCAATCACGCCTCTCCCACAGAAAGCCCGATGCTTCCTCTCACTGACATCGATGTCATATCGGTCCGCCAGTTTATCAATCACTTCAAATCCAACATTATGCCTTGTTTTATCATATTCTTTCGTGGGGTTTCCAAGTCCTGCAATAATATACATGTTCTTTCTTTTTCCTTTTCACTTATTTAGCGTACCAAAAATAACAGACAACCATTCATCCACTTTGAATCGTTCTCTTTTTTTTAGAAATAGTATACAAAATGACACAGGATCTGTCTATCTTTTTTAATTTTGTGGAATTTCCTTGCATTTCCCCATCCCCCATGTTACACTTTTTATGATGTTTTGCCTATATTATCTCTATAAGAAAGAAGTGATTCGATGAACTCTACCAATTTTGATGTGATTATTATCGGTGCTGGTCCTTCTGGCATCTTTTGCGCCTATGAATTGATTGAAAAGCAGCCGGATTTGCAAATCCTGATGATTGAAAAGGGGCGCCCCATAGAAAAACGCGTCTGCCCCAAGCGGACAACCAAAACATGCGTTGGCTGTAAGCCTTGCTCTATCACTACTGGCTTTGCCGGCGCTGGCGCATTTTCCGACGGTAAGCTTTCTCTGTCTCCGGATGTGGGCGGGAATCTACCAGAGATTCTGGGCTATGACAAAACCTTGGAACTGATTCGGGAATCTGACAATATCTATTTACAATTTGGCGCTGACAGAAACGTTTACGGTGTTGACCGCCAAAAAGAGCTGGAAGAAATCCGGCGCAAAGCTATCCAGGCTAATCTCAAATTGATTGAGTGTCCCATTCGCCATCTGGGTACGGAAGAAGGCTATAAAATTTACACTCGGCTCCAGGAGCATCTCCTGAAAAAGGGAGTTCGCATTGAATTTAATACTATGGTTAAGGATATTCCGATCGAAAATAATCAGGTGACAGGCGTTTTGACAGATAAGGGTGACATTTTCTATGCTCCAGAGATTGTAGCTGCTATCGGAAGAGAAGGCTCCGACTGGTTCAGCCATATCTGTGACGAGCATGGAATCGAAACTCAGGTAGGTACCGTGGATATTGGAGTTCGGGTAGAAGTCCGGGACGAGGTTATGAAATTTCTCAATGAGAATTTGTACGAAGCCAAGCTGGTATACTACACCCCTACCTTTGACGATAAGGTCCGCACCTTCTGCACCAACCCCTCTGGTGAAGTGGCTACCGAATATTATGAAAATGGCCTGGCCGTAGTCAACGGGCACGCCTACAAGTCCAAAGAGTATAAAACCAATAATACCAATTTTGCTCTTTTGGTTTCCAAAAACTTTACTAAGCCATTTAAAACTCCAATCGAATATGGAAAGTATATCGCCCGGCTCAGCAATATGCTCTGCGACGGCAAGATCCTAGTCCAAACTTTCGGAGATTTCCAACGCGGCCGCCGTACTACAGAAGAACGTCTCTGCCGTAACAATTTGATCCCCACATTGAAAGATGCAGTTCCTGGTGATCTTTCCCTAGTTTTTCCCCACCGGATCCTGGTGGATATCCAGGAAATGCTGTTAGCCTTAGACAAGGTCACTCCCGGCATTGCCAGTGATGAGACTCTGCTTTATGGTGTCGAAGTGAAATTCTATTCCAATAAAGTAGTGGTGAATCCAGATTTCGAAACCAACGTCCACGGGCTGCGGGCTATAGGAGACGGAGCGTCTGTTACCAGAGGACTTCAGCAAGCGTCGGCGAATGGACTTTCTGTAGCTCGTAGCATATTAAAAACCAGCAGATAATTTATTACCACCCGTATCATTCAAAACGGGGCTGCGGATTCCCCGCAGCCCCTAATCTTTCTAATCCCTTTATATTTTTACTTATTCTTCCTACCCCTGATTCTCCAGCGCTGTCATTTCATACTTCCGTAAAATCATGCTTTGAATCATGTCTCGCGTCTCTGAGTTGATTGGATGAGCGATATCCCGATACTCGCCGTCCGCCGCCTTCCGGCTAGGCATAGCAATGAACATACCTTTCTCACCTTCGATCACTTTGATATCGTGAATCACAAATTCATTGTCCAGCGTAATCGAAACAATCGCCTTCATTTTACCTTCTTTTTCAATCCTTCTCACTCTTACATCTGTTATCTGCATATCAATAACCCTTTCCCTGGTACATTCCGATCTGTCACAAAATAAGTTTCCGACCTGCCTGTATATGAAGCCATCTCATGCCAGCTCTTTACAATGTATATCTTTCGTTCTTTTCTACTACAATTTTGATATTTCCCGGTTCACCGATATAAGTGGTGTTGGCCCGGATGGTGTCGCGGCTTTCTACAATACAATTTTCAATTACGGTATTGTCTCCAATATAAACATCATTTAAAATGATGGAATTCTTGATCACACAGTTATTACCTACATAGGCTTTCTTAAACAAAACAGAATTTTCCACTGTGCCATTAATGATGGAACCGCTGGAAATAAGGCTGTTCTTCACCAACGCTCCTGGATTATATTTCGCAGGCGGAAGATCATCCACCTTAGAATATACGTCCGGATATTGTTTGAAGAAATAGTTCCGTACTTCCGGCTTTAAAAAGTCCATATTTGTTCGATAGTAAGAATCTACGGATGCAATATTACTCCAATAGGTAGTCATCCGGTAGGCAAATATCCGCTTGAGATTTTTATAACGTACCAAAATATCTCTCACAAAATCCACCCGATCTTCCGCCGCACACCGCTCAATCAGCTCAATTAACTGCCGACGGCGAATCACATAGATTCCACACGACACAGTAGTGCTGGCAGCTGTTACCGGCTTCTCTTCGAATTCTATAATCCGCCCGTCCTCATTGATATTTACGTTGCCGAAACGGGTCATATCCTCTCCCTTCGGCAAATCCGTACATACAACAGTAATGTCCGCTTTCTTTTCAATATGATATTCCAGTACCTTATTGTAATCTAGCTTATAAATACCGTCCCCTGAGGCAATCACTACATACGGCTCGTGGCTGTTTTTCAAAAAAGCCAGATTTTGGTACAACGCGTCTGCGGTTCCCCGATACCAGTCGCTGTTCTCCGCTGTGATTGTGGGAGTGAATACATACAAGCCACCCTGTTTTCTTCCGAAATCCCACCATTTAGAGGAACTCAAATGTTCGTTCAACGAGCGAGAATTGTACTGTGTAAATACTGCCACATTCTGAATATGAGAATTGCTCATACTGCTCAGTACAAAGTCAATGCTACGATAGCTGCCAGCTACCGGCATCGCTGAGATCGCCCGCTTATTAGACAAATCCCGCATCCTTTTGCTGTTACCGCCTGCCAAAACTATACCAATCGCCCTCATCGTACACCACCTGCCTTTATAATGGATTCGCCGCTAGCCAGGCTTCCGTCTGGATAGTCTTCCGGAACCGTCACGCCGGATATGGCTGTATTCTTGCCAATCTTGACTTGTTCTGGGATCACACTGTGCTCGCCAATGGTAACCAAATCAAACTGGTACACTTTGGGATCGTATTTACTGGGGGCAAATTCTCCCGCTCCCAATTCAACGCCTGCTCCCACAGAAACATCCTCTGCCACAATGGACTTTGTGATTTTTGCGTTCTCACCGATTACACTGTCTCGCATAATGATAGAATCTCGAATCACAGCTCCTTTTTTGATGGTGACACCGGCGCCAATTACAGAATTATGTACTTCTCCATAGATCTCTGTGCCTTCTCCGATGATACTCCGTTCAATCACAGCATCTGCCGCCACGTACTGAGGCGGAATAATATCGCTCTTGGTATAGATCTTCCAGTATTCCTCGTAAAGATTGAACTCGGGAATAATATCAATCAGCTCCATATTAGCCTCCCAATAAGAGCCAAGTGTTCCCACATCTTTCCAATAGCCATTGTACTCATAAGCAAAGATCCTCTTCCCGCCGCCATGACAGTGCGGGATAATATGCTTACCGAAATCGCACCCCGGTTCCTCAGAAAGACGAATCAACGCTTCCCGAAGCACAGGCCAGCTAAAAATATAGATTCCCATAGAAGCAAGATTACTTCTAGGATGTGCCGGCTTCTCCTCAAACTCCGTGATCCGATTCGTTTCATCCGTAATCACAATGCCAAAACGGCTGGCCTCCTCAATCGGCACCGGCATGGCAGCAATGGTGACATCCGCATTATTCGCTTTGTGATATTCCAACATCACTTCATAATCCATCTTGTAAATATGGTCGCCCGAAAGAATCAATACATAATCTGGGTTATAAGTCTCCATAAACTCCAGATTCTGAAAGATCGCGTTGGCGGTACCGGTATACCAGTCACTGCCCATACTCTTTTCGTAAGGTGGGAGAATCGTGACTCCTCCTACATTACGATCTAAATCCCACGGAATACCAATTCCAATATGGGTATTCAAACGCAGCGGCTGATACTGTGTCAGTACTCCTACCGTATCTACGCCTGAATTGATGCAATTGCTCAGGGGGAAGTCAATAATCCTGTACTTTCCTCCAAAAGAAACAGCAGGCTTAGCCACCTTCTGCGTCAATACTCCCAGACGGCTGCCTTGTCCTCCCGCCAATAGCATGGCAATCATTTCCTTTTTAATCACGCTATCACCTCGCTGTAGTATTTACTATGAAAGTCTCATCGCCGGAGGCGATTCCAATCAGGCACATCAACTGCACCGGAATACTTTCATGCATGGGGGTGCGCCGCATATGGGCGCATGAAGAGTTTCTATGAAATGATTATACCACATAATTCAAAAATAGTGAACAAATTTTGTATTTAATCTTAAGATTTTTTGTGCATTTTCCGACATCTTTTGTAGGATTTCTTTTTTTCTCAGGGATTAAGCGAAAAAGTCAGGAAAAGTCTCCCGGAAAGCCTTCTCTTACCCTTGAATCCTTTAAAAAAATAAAGTATAATCGCCATAGAGCGGCCATTTCCTGCCAATTTCTGTCATATATAAAGGCAATTATGATAAGACCGCAAATGATGATAAAGGAGAACTCATTATGGATTTAATTACCGTAAGAGAATTGTACCGAAACCGGGAAGAATATTTAGACAAGGAAGTTTCCATAGGAGGTTGGGTCCGCAGTGTCCGGGGCTCTAAGGCTTTTGGATTTATCGTTGTCAGTGACGGCAGTTATTTTGAATCTCTGCAGGTTGTTTACCACGATACGTTAGAAAACTTCAACGAAATCAGTAAATTAAATGTAGGTGCCGCCATCTTGGTAAAGGGTACACTCATCGCCACGCCTGAGGCAAAGCAACCTTTTGAGATTCAGGCTGTGGAAGTGGCTGTGGAAGGAGCATCCGCTCCGGATTATCCGCTTCAGAAAAAACGTCACACGTTGGAATATCTGCGCACTATCACTCACTTGCGCGCCCGTACCAATACCTTCCAGGCTGTGTTTCGCGTGCGTTCTCTGATTGCTTATGCTATCCACCAATATTTCCAGGAACGTGACTTCGTCTACGTACACACCCCATTAATTACCGGAAGCGACTGTGAGGGCGCTGGTGAGATGTTCCAAGTAACCACTATGGATCTGACCAATATTCCCAGACAGAAGGATGGTTCTGTGGATTTCAGCAGTGACTTTTTTGGCAAACCTACCAATCTAACGGTCAGCGGACAGTTGAATGGGGAAACTTATGCCATGGCTTTCCGCAATATTTACACCTTTGGTCCTACCTTCCGGGCAGAAAATTCCAATACCACCCGCCATGCGGCTGAGTTTTGGATGATCGAACCGGAGATGGCTTTTGCTGATCTGCAAGATAACATGGAGATTGCCGAGGGAATGCTAAAATATATCATCCGCTATGTTCTGGAACATGCGCCGGAGGAAATGGCATTTTTCAACAGTTTTATCGATAAAGGACTGCTGGATCGCCTGAACGGTGTGTTAAACTCTGAGTTTGCCCATGTTACCTACACAGAAGCCATTGAAATCCTGGAAAAGAACAATGAGCATTTCGATTATAAGGTATCCTGGGGCTGTGATTTACAAACGGAACATGAACGCTATCTGACAGAACAGGTCTATAAGCGTCCGGTCTTCGTCACGGACTATCCCAAGGAAATCAAAGCTTTCTATATGAAGATGAACCCGGACAATAAGACTGTAGCCGCCATGGACTGCCTAGTTCCTGGCATTGGCGAAATCATCGGCGGCAGCCAACGTGAGGATGATTACGATAAATTGCTGTCCCGCATGAAAGAATTGGGTCTGAAGGAAGAAGATTATGGCTTTTATCTCGATCTGCGCAAATACGGTTCCACCCGCCATGCCGGCTTTGGACTGGGCTTCGAACGCTGTGTGATGTATTTGACTGGCATGGGTAATATTCGTGATGTCATTCCCTTCCCGCGGACTGTCAATAACTGTGAACTATAGACTCTATAAACCGTTGCCAGACATCAGGTCACAAGAATTCTTTGCCGATCTGCTGTACGGTCATCACCAATAAAAGGAGTTGCCATGAAATTTATCCACACTGCTGACATTCATTGGGGTATGAACCCGGATCACGATAAACCCTGGAGTCGTGACCGCGCTCAATCAATCAAAGACACCTTTGCCAAAATCGTCCGTCAGGCCAAGCTGCGGGACATGGACTTTCTCTTTATTGCCGGGGATCTATTTCACCGCCAGCCTCTGTTGCGCGATTTGAAGGAGATCAATTATCTTTTTTCCACGATTCCCGGAATTCAAGTGGTCCTGATTGCTGGTAACCATGACCATATCCGCCCCAACAGTGCATTGCGCAGCTTTTCCTGGTGCTCCAATGTAACCTGGCTGATGGAAGAACAGCCCACTACGGTTGTTTTCGAAAAGCAAAAAGTAGATGTAACCGGTTTTTCCTACCATACGGCAGAGATCACAGAACCGCTATTTGACGATCTCCGTGCCCCTGCATCTGACCACATCCATATTTTATTGGCACATGGGGGTGATCCAAAACATCTTCCCTGGGATAAAAAATCCTTTGTTGATGCGGGTTTCTCTTATGCCGCTCTGGGACATATTCACAAAGCGGAACTGGGTTCCGATCTCAGTTATGCCTATCCTGGTTCTCCCGAACCTTTAGATAAAACTGAGACCGGACGTCATGGTATCGTCCTAGGTGAAATCAGTCCCACCACCCGCCAGATCACGCGGTTGGAATTTCTTCCTTTATCTCAGGCCCAGTATATCCCTCTGGTGATTCATGTGACTCCTGCCACGACCAACAGCGAGTTAGGCAACCGGATTATGGAAGAAGCCTCCAAAAGAGGTCTGGAACACATTTATCGTTTCCGTGTCCGAGGCAAGCGGGATCCCGATATTCAATTCGACTTGAGCTTTCTGGAACGAAAACTACAAGTGATCGAAATTATCGACGAATCTGAGCCGCAATATGATTTTAGTCGGCTGTTCGCAGAACATCCTGGTGACATGATCGGTTTTTATATTCGTGCTTTAGAAAAAGAGGAGATGAGTTCATTAGAAAAAAAGGCTCTTTACTATGGAATTGATGCTCTTCTCTGCACCACGGACGAGCGTAGATAGGAGGACTGGCAGGATGAAACTACTGGATTTACACATCGATGGTTTTGGAAAATTCCATGACCGTGATGTGACATTTGCAGATGGTCTGAATATTGTATATGGCAAAAATGAAGCCGGCAAATCCACCATTCATACATTTGTCCGCTGTATGCTGTTCGGGTTAGAACGCGGCCGCGGTCGTGCCTCTCGCAACGATACCTACTCTCATTTTGAACCTTGGGATAACAAAGCAAACTACGGTGGACAAATGCGTGTGGAACAAGCCGGCATGATTTATCGAATCGAAAGGAATTTTCAAAAAGACCAAAAATCCTTTCTTATTGTCAATGAAACGCTGGGCAAACAGATGGAACCCACTAAGGCATTTCTTGATCAATTACTTTGTGGTTTGAGCGAGACCACCTATGCCAATACGATCAGTATTGGCCAGTTAAAAAGCGCCACCGACAGTGGTATGGTTGCCGAGCTTCGCAATTATATTGCCAACATGAACACTACTGGAAACATGTCTCTCAATATCACTCGCGCCACCTCCTATCTTCGAAGCCGGCGCAAGGAATTCGATCAACAGCTGGATCCGGAAGCAGCCCGGAATTATGCGGTTCTTCAAAGCGAAATTCGAACCATCGAAAAGGAGATCTCTGCTCCGGAATATGAGAATCAACTCCAGGAATATCAGAATATGCGTACTCAGGTTCACAGCCAAATCTCCCAAAAGCAGGAAGATCGAGAAGCCCTTCTGCAAAAGATCGCTTCCGGACGACAGATGTTGTCTGGCGCACAATTTTCTGGCGAAGAATCCGTTTTGCAATATCAGGAAGAAACCCTTCATACCTATGACGCCTATCAAGCTGCCAAAACTGCCTGTGAAAAAAAATCACGTTCCGTTCTTGCCGTCCTTTCCCTTATTATCGCCCTGCTTACTGGTATTTTTACAGCTGTGGTCGTGATCCAGGAACATGCCCGGCAAGTAGCTCTTTCTGCTGGCAATTCCCCGCTGGCATTCAGCCTCCAGGATCCCGCCCTTCTATTGATCGGCCTCCTGGCTATTCTGACTTTAATTTTTGCAGTCACTGGCATCTCATTGCTTCTTGTCTGCAAGCGCAATCAAAAAGATTTGGCCTTTACCAGCAAATTGCTCCAAGAAGTATTTTCCCGTCATCTGGGTGATTCTACCGTTTCTAAGGAAGCCATGGACGCCTTTCTTGCCCGTATGGAAGAGCATATCCGGCTGAGTCAGCTGCTGGTACGCTCAGAAGCTGCCGTAGAAATACAAGCAGAAGAAATCGCCCAGCTGAAAAAGCGTGCCTCTTCCTGTGATGAAGTGATCACCCAGCAGCAGCGAACCCAGTGGGAACTGGAAAAAAAGTTGGATCGGCTGGCCCAATGTAAAGATCAAGTAGAGGCTTTAAGTCAGGTACTGGAAGAAAATGATCGGATCCATGAAGAAATTGCTGCCATCGATCTGGCCCTGGACACGATGACTGATTTGTCCTCTACCATTCGCGACTCCTTCGGCCTGCATCTCAACAAAGCCGCTTCAGATATGATTGCAGAAATTACTGGCGGTATCTATGACAGCATGAGTGTCGATGAAAACCTCAATCTCTTTATGAATACCCGCACGAAACTCGTTCCGGTATCTCAGGTCAGCAGCGGTACTATGGATCAGGTTTATCTTGCTCTGCGTCTGGCTGCCGCGCGACTAGTGCAAGAAGGCCATGACCACATGCCTCTGATATTTGATGACAGTTTTGTTCAATACGATGACGATCGGCTGCGAACCGCGTTAAAATGGTTGTCACGCGCTTATGAAAGCCAGATTATTATCTTCACCTGTCATCAGAGAGAGGCTCGGATGATGACGGCCAATCAGATCGGATTTCATTTGATCGAAATTTAATGCAAGATTCAAACTCAAAACTGCCCTTTCCACAATGCCTCTTTAAGACACCTTGGGAAAGGGCAGCTTTCTTTTATTACTTTTAACAATATACTCAATTTCCAGCAGAAATAACTGGCGAAGTCTCACTTAAGGTCGCCTCATCCAAAATATCTTCTCTTGTTTCTTCTGCTTCTGTTACCTCCAAACTATCCAATATGGGGGCCGTCTCTTCTGGTTTTCCCTCCTCCGTTACTGGAATCGTTTCTTCTATCGTTGGCACTTCCATAACCAATTGAGACGCTTTTGTCTCCGGCTCTTTTCTGACAATATTTTCAATCTTTCCAATATTAACTGTTGGAAGGCTCTCCGCGCCACCCGTCTGCATCCGATAACGAATCAGCCCCTGAAATTCACCAGAAAGTGTAATTTTATCCCCAGTAGATAATGTACCATCCACCATACTTCTCTTATACTCACCAACTATACGATTCTTTTTTTCTCCATCTACTGCTAAAACGATCTGCACAGAAGTATTCCCCACTGCCGCAGAGCGGATAATCTCACCGGAAAATTTAACTGTCTTTTTCTGGTATGTCTCCGGATTTTTTGTCATCTTTTCATAATCTGTATCTTTATCCGCCTCTATGGACTCTTCTTCTGCTCTCAGTGACTCCCCTGCTGCTTGTAAAGATTCTTCCACTGCTTTTAAAGATTCTTCTACTGCCTGCAAAGATTCTTCCGCCGCCTTTAAAGATTCTTCTGCTTGCGTTTTTTCCTCTTTTTCCGTAGTTTTCTCCTCCTGGCTTTCTTCCACACTTACCTCCGCAGTTTCTTCAGACATGACTTCTGCCGGGCCACTCGCAGAAGAGCAACCTGCTATCAGAAGCATAATTCCTATCACCACCCCTGCATATTTTCCTCTCATTTCTGTTCCTCCCATAATTTTACAGATTATATTTCCATTATTATTTTAAGCTTCTTTACCACGACCGTCAATCCCTATCTTCACAAGAAACATAAACACTTGAAATTTTCTTAATATGGGAGTTTTCATTTCTCACGGTTCTATCTAAAAAGCACAGATGAAATAAAGCTTTCATAAAATAGTATAACAATTTCTCCGGAGGTTTCTATGCCTCAATATGCGTCGGTGTCCGGAACCATTCTTCAAATTAATTATCCGGAAAACATTTCCACACAAAATCACTGCGGACTACAGATAACCTTACAAAGCACAAATCAGGGAATTGTCAATCTCACCCTAACAGGTTCCACCTACGTTCTTAACAGCTCTCTCTTAAAAGTTGGTGATTTGGTAACTTGTTTTTACTCTCTTCTGGCTCCCGTTCCTTTGATTTATCCGCCTTTATATCAGGCACTGGTCGTGGCCCCCACTCCTTCCGGCACTTATGCGGCCCTCGATATTTTTACCTGGCTGCCATCTAGCCAACAGCTGACCAACTCGGATAATACCTTGCGCCTGAATCATATAAACCAGACTCGAGCCCTGCTTCCCAATGGGCAGCCCTTTGTCGGCAATCTGTCTGATAAGTTGCTTTTGGTTCTTTATCGCGCTACTACTCGCAGCATCCCTGCACAAACCGTTCCCAACGAAATTGTTGTGTTTTGCCAAGAACCTATCTAAACAACAAAAAATAGGGGGCCCTGATTATTTTCAGAGCTCCCTATATTCTCATAGGAGTACAACCACTTATTGATAAATCGGATACTTCTCACAGAGCTTTGTCACCTCTGCCCGGATATAATCCGTCTGCTTCTCAAAATCCGTGGCGGCCAACCAGATACACTCTGCTACCTTTGGCATATCCTCTTCCCTCAATCCTCGAGACGTGATCGCCGGTGTGCCAATCCTCACACCCGAAGTGACAAAGGGACTTCTAGGATCATTTGGCACTGTATTCTTATTCAAGGTAATATATACCTCATCACAACGGTTCTGGAGTTCTTTTCCAGATACCTCCATCCCCCGCAGATCGACCAGCATCAGATGATTATCTGTACCACCAGTCAACAACTGAAAGCCCCGTTCTATCAATGCATCTGCCAGAGCCGCCGCATTCTTGCGGACCTGTGCCTGATAAGCCTTAAACTCTGGCTTCAATGCCTCTCCAAAACAAATCGCCTTCGCTGCTATCACATGCTCCAACGGACCTCCCTGACTTCCCGGGAAGATTGCCTTGTTAAAGTTATACTTTTCTGCCGCTTCCTTATTGGCCAGAATCATTCCGCCTCTGGGACCACGCAATGTCTTGTGCGTTGTCGTAGTCACTACATCTGCATATGGAATCGGACTTGGATGCTCTCCTGCTGCCACCAAACCGGCAATATGAGCCATATCTACCATCAAGCTGGCTCCCACTTTGTCTGCCACTTCGCGAAACCGTTTAAAATCAATCCTTCTGGCATAAGCGCTGGCCCCTGCCACAATCAACTTCGGCTTATTGGCAATCGCAATTTTCTCCAACTCATCATAATCAATATATCCCTCATCATTAACCCCATAAGGCACAATGTTAAAATATAATCCAGAAAAATTCACTGGGCTTCCATGAGTCAAATGTCCGCCATGATCTAAATTCATACCCATAACCGTATCTCCCGGCTTCAGCATAGCCAGAAATACTGCCATATTCGCCTGCGCACCGGAATGAGGCTGCACATTGGCATAATCACAGCCAAAAAGCTCTTTCGCACGCTCAATGGCAATGGTCTCCACCACATCCACATATTCACAACCACCATAATAGCGCTTTCCAGAATAACCCTCCGCATATTTATTCGTCAGCACAGTTCCCATCGCCATCATCACTGGCTCTGATACAATATTCTCTGAAGCAATCAGCTCCAGATTTCTTCTCTGACGTGCTGCCTCCTGTTCGATTGCCTTCCCCACCTCCGGATCATAATCTGTGAGTAACTTCATAACATCATTTACCATAATGATTCTCCTTCTCTTCCAGCGCCTTTTCTGATGTGTCTGATTATAGTACAGGTCTGTGTCCTGTGTCAAGATTCCATCATAGATTTTCCCCACTATAGATGTAGCTTATATTCCCGAATCACAATCTGTAACTCCCGTCTTCCATTATACTCATTGATATCCGGATAATACACCACATCCATTTGTCTCTGTTCACCAAGCTCCTCCAGAAAGCGATCTCCATCGGCAAATAGCATTCCATCCATTGCCAATCCGTTCTCTGTTACCAATGCCAGTTTCACAGCATTATGGTTTTTTCCCAGCACACGCACGCTGCGGATATGGAGGTTTTTTTGTGCAAATTGGGGCTTTTCATTGCCTTGCCCAAAAGGTTCTAAAAGTTTTAACTCTTGTATTAAATTTTCCGTTATGTATTCCAAAGGCATTGCCACATCAATCCATATTTTAGGAATGAAATCCTGAGGCGTTAGCGTTGCCTGTTCATTCAGTCGTCTCCGAAACTCTTCCACATAGCATTCCTCCATAGAAAATCCAGCCGCCATGGGATGCCCGCCAAATTTCAGAAACAATTCTTGTACTCCACACATTTCTCGATACATGTGATACGCTTCAATCGATCGTCCAGAACCCTTAATGCATCCTTCTCCCCGAGTCAGCACAAAAGTCGGACGGTTCCATGCCTCTCTGACTCGGCCAGCAATGATTCCCGCCACAGATTCATGACAATCTGGCAAGAAAATGACCAGTACGGAATCGTCTTTATATTGTTCCTCAACCTGCCGCAAAGCTTCCTCTGTTCCCTGTTGTGTCATCGTTTTCCGTTCTTCATTGAGCTCCCGCAACTTTTCTGCAATTTGTATTGCTGTATTCTCCTCCTTGCACAGCAAAAGCTCTAGTGCCAATTTTGCTGTCTGTAGCCGACCGCTGGCATTCAGACATGGTCCCACTACAAAGCCGATATGGTAAGCAGACAATGCTCGGATATCTAACCCACAGACTTCTACCAGTTTCCTTAAACCTATACTTTGCGTCTTCGCTATTTGTTTCAGCCCCCAGCGTACCAGAATTCGGTTTTCATCCTGCAGGCACATCACATCTCCAACGGTCGCGATGGCAGCAAATTCCAGCATCTCTTCCCATTCTTTGCGAGGTACGCCAAACTTCTCATATAGTACTTGTACCAATTTATAAGCTACCACGCCTCCACAAATTCCTGCAAACGGATAATGACACGATCTTTGTTTCGGATTCACAATCGCATTTGCAGGCGGTAAAAGCTCTTCTCCGTCCTCACGTTGGGGCACCTCATGATGATCCGTAATCAACACGGTCATTCCAAGCTCTCTGGCTATACCGATTTGTTCAAATGCCGCAATCCCATTATCGCAGGTGATTATCGTATCAATCTCCTCTTCACTAGCCTGTCGGATAATCGACTCGTTAATTCCATAGCCATCCCGGATTCGTTCCGGAATCTGATAGTCCACTTTAGCCCCGCATCGCAATAATCCCTGATACAACAAATAGGTAGAACAGATTCCATCAATATCGTAATCCCCCACAATCCGAATACGCATCCCGGTCTGAATTTTTTCTCTCAAGATTTCCACCGCAGAATCCATATCTTTCAGTAAATGTGGATCATACAGCTCTTCCTTCGTTCCATACAAGTATCGTTCAATTTCTTGTTCTCCGATCACCTCTCGGTTACGGATAATTCTTGCCGTCACCGGGCTGATATGATAACGCTCTGCTATTGCAGAAAAATCTGCCCGTTTTGTCTGCAACATCCAGATAGCCTGCCCGTTTCTACTCATGGTTTTCCCCTTATCATCTGCATTTATTTTTTATGAACATCCTGTATACTTCACTTCCATGCGTTGCAAAATCATCAATCTGCAACGTGTCCAATGTCATTTAGAGTTATCTTCATTCAATTGCTAAAATCACGCATAAGTGTGGATTTTCCTCTTCCGCATCCTGCAATACTTGTATGATTTTTCTGAAATAAACAGTCAGCGGATCCGAATCCTCTTCCTTTTCTCTCATACCAAATACCCCAACACAGGTATCCTCTCTCCGCTCTGTCAGCATGTCAAACAATGCGTCCAGATTTTTCCCATAATAATCAGGAAATCCAAATTTCATTATCAGATATTCTTGTACCTGCTCTTTGGTATCTACTTCCCGAAAATCTAATAAGATTTTTTGCATTTTTGTTTCCTTTCTCTAGTAGAGCTGTTCAAAGGTCTGATAATGATCTTCTGTATAAAAAATCAACCCATCATTAGAATAGATCAGTCGTTTCGCTCCACGATATCCCCCTTCATATTCCAAATCACACTCATAATATTTCCGTCCCTTTTTCTCCGGCAGCGCTCCTTCATAGTTGCCAAAATGACTTCCCCCGATACTCTTTCCTGGTGCCACCTCACTGAGATTGCCCTTTTTATTATCCCATCCCAGTTCCTGTGCTTCTTTTTTTGTAATATAGTTTCCTGGAAGATGCCCATATTCGTGCAAATAAAGAGCAACTTCATCTTTTAAAATATACTCCCCATCCTCTGAGATGGTTGTTCCTTTTGTCTCCTCCCCATTCTGTTCTGCAGATGCCTCCACAACACTTTCAGCAAAAGATTCCGGAGCCTTCCCCTCTTCTTTCAAAGTCCCTGCACAGCCAAAAACCAGAGTCATGACCGAAAACAGCAGACCTACTACCCACCACATTCCTCGTTTACTTATCTTTTTCCACATTCCCATCTCTTCCTCCCAATATTCAGATAATTCTTTATTTTAAAAATATAGCAGTACCAGTATAGCATCATATCCCACAAATTTCTACCCTATCCCTTGCCTTCCTTCTCAAGCTGCGTTATACTAATGAATATTATTGCTGTTTACAATTCTTCCTAAGGAGACTCTCCCGATGGCAAAACAACCTACGTCCACCAGAACGCAAAAAAACGCCAATACCGGCAATCTCCTCGTCCAGGGCAGCATCCTGGCCATTGCCGGCATTTTTGTCCGTTTTATCGGACTTCTTTATAAGGTTCCAATGATTCGGATTCTGGGACAGGAGGGTATGGGCTATTATAACACTGCCTATGAGATATACAATATTGGACTGATCTTATCTTCCTACAGTCTTCCTTTGGCCATGTCCAAATTAATCGCCGCTCGAAGGGTTCGCAGACAATATCAAGATGTAGAGCGGGTTTATATCAGCGGTATGACTTTCAGCGCGGCTGCCGGAGGACTGATGACGTTGATTCTTCTGGCTGGTGGTGATTTTATCACAGCTACTGTTTTTAAAAGTCCCAGCAGCGCTCTTCCCTTAAAAGTCATGGCTCCTACCATTTTTGTATTTTCCATCATGGGCGTAATCCGCGGTTATTTCCAGGGCCGGGGAAATATGATCCCTACCTCTGTCTCTCAGATTTTGGAACAGCTTGTTCATGCGGCAGTCAGTATTGCCGCTTCCTATGCCTTTATGCAATGGTTTGCCGATCAGGAAAATCCCAAATCCTATGGGGCTGCCGGAGGAACTTTAGGCACGCTTTGCGGCGCTATTGTAGCCCTTCTCTATCTGGCTTTTATGATGATTCTCTATCGCAGATACAATGCCAGAACCCTGAACCGCCGCCAGCAGTCTCCCGTGGAACCCTGGTCCGATGTATATGCAGCATTAATCCTCACTTTAACACCTATTATCCTGAGTCAATTTGTCTATCAACTTAGTGGATCGGTAGACAACTCCCTCTTTGGTCAAATCATGGATGCCAAGGGCCTGACAGAATCTGAGCGCGCTACGTTACTTGGGGTTTATGGAGGAGAATACCGCCTTTTATCCAATGTTCCAGTAGCAATCGCTTCTTCCCTGGGCGCATCGATGATCCCAAGTATTGTCCAGTCCCGAACCAGTCACAATCTCCGCGAAGTCAAATACAAGATCCGCATGACCATCAAGTTCAATATGCTGATCGCCATTCCCTGTGCTGTAGGTATGGGAGTGTTAGCTGGCCCTATTATGCAGTTGATTTTTCATGATAGTTCTGAGCTTTCGGCCAATCTGATGCAGATCGGCGCTTTTGCTGTCGTGTTTTTTTCTCTTTCCACCGTCACCAACGCAGTGCTACAGGGCATTGATCGGATGAGTAAATCTGTCACTCATTCTGCCATCTCCTTAGTTCTGCATGTCATCCTTGTCTACTTTATGCTAGAATATCTAGACTGGAATGTATATGGTCTGGTGATTGGCAATGTAACCTTTGCCCTGGTCGTCTGCATTCTTAACTGGTATTCTATCGGTCGGGCATTGCACTACCGACAGGAGATCAAAACCACCTTCATACTCCCCCTATTAGCCGCCACCATTATGGGAGCAGCCACTTGGGGAACTTATCAAGGCGTCTATGCTCTGACCAGCCACAACACGATCGCAATGCTTATCAGCGTCCCCGTGGCTATGATTATCTATGCCGTATTGATCGTCATCTTCCGCGCTGTCACAGAAGATGAGCTTCCCGAAATGCCCTTTGGCAGAAGGCTACTGTCACTTTTTCGGAGACTACACCTTTTATAAAACTTCACACAATCCAAGAGGGCGTTGCCCAATCAATATCATCTAGATAAAGAAACGAGAAAAGCAATAGAACATGTTCCAATGTCATTTAGATAATAAAATGAGAAAACCAGCCAAGAAAGAGGAGAGCGAAGCAATCGAAAATGGCCTGTGGATTTTGACTTTGCAGAGATTTAGAAGTCCTTGCGAGTTCGTATATTTTCGTTTCGATTTTAGCAAAAGTCAGGGGTTTTAGGAATTCTTAATCTCGAAACCGGAAAAAGGAACAGACCATTTTCGATTGCTTCTCTCTCCTCTTTCTTGGCGTACCTTTTATCACTTCTTATCTAAATAACACTAATTACAAAACAAGTCCTCCGCCATTTCTCATCCCCCGTGTACGGGAACCGTCCGAACACAGAACATGAAAATGGCGGAGGACCTATTTTGCAACACTCTCTTCCATTACAATCTTCAAAGCTATCAACTTGCTTTTAGAACAATCCCGGGAACAACATAGATGGAATCGCCAGCCAAGCCATAGGGAACAATACCAATAACATTAATACCAGAATTGAGGATAGGAAATAAGGAAGAGTTCCCTTAAATGCATCCTCGATAGTGATCCCACTAATAGAAGAAGCAATCAGCAGGCACAGCCCATAAGGCGGAGTAACCAGTCCCAGCGCCAGAGTAACCACGATAATCAAACCTAAAATAATCGGGCTGATCCCCAAAGCATTGGATGCCGGAAGAATAATCGGAACAAACAGGATCATCGCCGGAACCGCATCCATAAAAGTACCTACAAACATGAAGAATGCCACCACAACCAGTAAGAACACCAGCCAGCCACCGGCCATATTGGCAAAGAACTGCTGAACAATTACATTCAGCTGATAATAGCTAAGCAATTCGCCCAGAGCATTTGCCGTGGCTAGTGCAAACAGAGACAGCGAAGACATCTTCATCGTTTCAATCAGAATTCTTGGCAAGTTCTTCACCTTGATAGTACGGTAGAAAAACAATCCGACCAACAGTGCATACATACTGGCAAACGCCGCCGACTCCGTAGGAGTAAACAAACCAGAAACAATACCGCCAATCAGAATAATTGGAGTCAACAAAGCCGGCATGGATTGCCAAACCAGCTTCATGGCATCCTTGGCTGATACCCGCTCACATTGGGGGAAATTTTTCTTCTTGGAGTATAACTTTACTACTGCCATCATCGCCAGACCCAACAAGATACCTGGTACCAGACCTGACATGAACAGCGCACCAGTACTGACGTTGGCAATACCTGCATATACCACCATCGTAATACTTGGTGGTATGATAGATCCCAGTGTAGAGGATGCCGCTGTAACACCTACGGAAGTGCCCTTATCATAGCCCTGTTTTTCCATCGCCGGAATAAATATTTTACCAACACCCGCCGTATCTGCCTGAGAAGAACCAGAAATACCGGCAAAAATCATAGATACCAACACGTTGGAATATGCCAAACCGCCACGGAAATGTCCTACCAACGCATTACAACAATCGATCAGTTTCTCCGTAATCTCTCCTTCGTTCATCAGGTTTGCCGCCAGAATAAACAGCGGAACCGCCAGCAACGTAAAGCTGTTTAAACCATTAAACATCTTGGAAAACACAACAGTATTGGGGATCTGAGCTAGGGAAGCGATACCAGTAAAGGACACCACACCTAGGGCAAAAGAAATCGGCACACCAAGAGCCACGAAAAGAACGAACATAATAACTAATATTGCACCCATTATTTATTGCCCCCTTTCCCCAAACTTAAAACATCATCAATAATCTGGTATACCAGATAAATAGCAGAAGTAATCCCACACAAAGGCAAACACAACCAAGTAGGTCCTCTCTTGAAGGAAGGAATGTTCACCCAGGTGTAATTCCAGAACTGTTTCGTAACTTTAACGCCATAATAAGCCATTAAAATAGCGAAAAACAGCATAATCAGAGAAATCACGATGGATAAAACCTTTTTCGCCGGCCCATCCTTCAACATATCACTAATGGAGGTAAATGCAAAATGACGCTTCTCATAAACCATGGCGCCTGCGCCCATAAATACGGCCCAGATAAAGGAATACATGGATACATCTTCCGTCCAGGTAGCCGCAATCCCTAGATAACGGGAAAGCATCTGGAATACAACCGTGAGAAGGAATATGCACAGAAAGAATCCACCAATCGCTATTTGGATCTTCTGCATCATCTCAATCGCTTTCTTCATTTTTGTTCTCCTTTTCTGTTAAAACGAAATTTTAACAGTTTCTTTACACATCTTTAAACGGAACAACAGCCACCCAGTCTCCCAGGTGACTGCCGCGTCCTGAAAACTCCAATTTCTCTGTTAGTTTTTATTCTGCTGCTGCGCGGATCATCTCCAGCTCAGCAGTCATGTTGTTATCTGCTGCAAACTTATCCTGAATCGGCAGAGCCAGAGCTTTGAAGGCATCAATATCCAAGTCCTCAAAATTAGTTACTGTCGCACCATCAGCGATAACCTTCTCCTTGGACTCCTTAAACATGCGGTAAACAACCTCGCGCTCTTCCTTGGTACAGGCCTCAACTGCCTCGTCAATCCAACCTTTCTGCTCATCGGTCAGTCCATCATAGAAGTGACCATTCATCAGCAGCAGACGAGTGGTATAGTCATGATGAGTCTCCGCAATATGCTTACCATTGTCCGTCTTATGATGCTCTTTCAGCATAAAGCTGGTATAATCGTTCTCGGCAGAATCCACAACTCCTTGCTGTAATGCCTGATATAACTCACCCCATGCCACGGAAGTAGGAATTGCGCCACATGCTTTCCAGAATTCCTGCTGTACTTGGGAAGACTGTGTACGGATCGTCATACCTTTCAAATCGTCTGGCTTGGTAATGTCTTTCTTTCCATAATAATCACGTACAGAAGAAGACCAGTATGCCATGATCCGGAAGTTATTTCCGGTTTTCTCACTAACCGTTGTTTTCATCTTTTCACCAAACTCACCGTCCAGACACTTCTCCCAGTGATCAAAGCTGTCAAACAGATAATTCAGAGAAAAGATATCCACTTCAGGTACACCGATAGCAGTCATGAAACCAGGAGAAGCAACTACCATGGAGGCCGCTCCCATCTCCAGCTTTTCGATCAACTCGTTCTCATTCTCGCCCAGGGTTCCTTTATGTACTGTCACAGAAATCTTACCGCCAGAAATATCTTCTAATACTTCCTTAAACTTATCCATACCGTAAGAATATGGATTATCCAGAGAAGTCTGATTCGATGCGATGATCAGATTCAATTCTGCATTTGCTGCCGGCGCTTCTGGCGCTGCTGTTTCCCCGCCACCTGCTGCTGTAGTTTCTCCACCTGCTGCTGTGGTTTCTCCACCTGCTGCCGGTGCCGGTGCCGCTGCCGGAGGAGTCGGTCCACAACCTGCCAAAGTTCCTACTACCATGGCTCCTGCCAGTAACAATGATAATGTCTTCTTCATAATAAAAATCCCCTTCTTTTAATTATTTTTACGCGCCGCCTTCCCCTTGGCAGTGCTGTAAAGTACTGCTTAACATGCCAATCGATGCAAACATCCAACTACTATAAATTCCGCCTTACATCGCCTGGATCGCATTCCACTTCTCTTCAATCACTGGAATACCATTCTCCAGGTTATCCTTTCGGTTATTGATCTCGATCTCACCTGGGTAGAACACCTTGCCACCTTCTTGAGCAGGAATCGAAGATTTGATATCCGCTACCAATTCGTCGACAATCTGATCCGTAATCCTGGCATCCTGGAACTTATTCGGATCAATGGCAATCATAATTTGGGATAATCCCACCTCATCCCCAAACGTACCAATCTTCTGAACAGAATTGGCATTTGTAAGCACTGTAGCAATCAGATCCAGCAACACGGAAATTCCGCTGCCTTTCCAATATCCCATAGGAAGAACTCTCCATGTCTTCTCAATGGCCGCCGGATCGGTAGTCAGATTGCCGTCTTCATCATAACCGCCCGGGACTGGAAGCTTCTGCCCTTTAAGCCTTGCCTCCTCAATCTTGCCATAAGAGAACTGGGACACAGCACAGTCCACTACAACATGATCACCGTCGCTTTTGGGCACTGCCAGAATCAGAGGATTGTTGCCAATCTTTCTGTCCTTACCGCCCCACGCCGGCATATTCGGCATCGTGTTGGACCAGCAAATACCAATGCATCCGGCATTTGCTGCCTGCCAGCCATAGCTACCGCCACGCATCCAGTGATTGCTATTACCCAAAGCTACCATTCCGATGCCGTACTGCTTCGCCAGTTCAATCGCACGATCCATCGCCTGCTTGGCATTCAGCGGACCAAATCCTCTGTGCCCTTCCCATCGCTCGATGGCACCCATGGACAGCTCACACGTGGCTACCACATCCGGATTGATCTCTCCCTTATCCAGGTATTCTACCACACGGGGGAAACGGTTGATCCCATGGCTGTAGATCCCATCCAGACTATTCTGTGCAAAAACTGTCGCTGCATCTAATGCATTTTTTTCATTAAAACCTCTGCTGATCAGTACGCGCTCAAACTCCTTTAACAACTCCTCATACTTGATTCTTAACATTGTTTTAATCCATTTCCTTTCTTAAAATTAAATTTTTAAATCTTTAAAGAAAATACATTTTAGCACATTTCCTGCATCTACAATTTTTGCAATCGATTGTGCCTAAATTTTATCATAAATTAATATCCATTTCAACCGCATTTCCCCTCCTATTTTGCACAAAATGGATATCTCATTTTTGTTGCTATTTCATAAATATTGTGCTGGAAATGTATAGAAGATCCGGGATTTTCTTTTTCTTCCGAAAATTGTATACATTTTTCTTCTAAAAAAACACATCTCTCCAGGACTGCTGTTACAAAGTATTCACTGCCATCTTTACTACAATTTTCTTCACCTTTGCTGGCACTTTCACTTGACAAAACGGACGATGAACATCCTCAGGAAAGAAAATCGCATAACTTCCTGGCGTCATCAACAACATAGTTTCTTCCGACTGAGGATTTTCCTTGTAATATAGTGTGTCCTTCTCCGCCAGACAATCTTCTAAAATTTCATTATCTCCTTTATCCGGATAAACACCCATGTATTCCGACAGTAGCGTATCGTCTCTCGAATTGGTCCTGCATATGCTCGTTCTGTCTCCCTGGCTAACATGTGTCCATATATCATGATAAATCCCCTTATTGCAATCGATTGCAATTTGTATATTTATCATAACATAAGAATTAATGAATTTCAAGTATGTTTCCATTGTCGTATTTCACATTTTTATTTCCAATTTTTTGTGCATTTTATATAATTTCTTTCTTTTTTTCTTTTTTTCATTTCTCCGTATTCTCTATCTTTCGAAATCGATTGCTATAAAATGTTTATGGTTTCTTGTTCCTGATAGTCAAAAAACCAAATCACAGAGACTCTCATGAAATCTTCTTGCAATCTGGTTTCTTTTTTCTTTATCCTTATGCCAAAAGGTACCTGTTACGTACTTTCTCTCTCAATAATCTCCGAAAACATCATCATCTTTATACTTCTGATTTTTCCCTCCAGCCCTTCTCTCAGAATCGTCGCCGCCGATTCACTCATTCCTTGTAGCCGATTGTCTAAAGTTGTCAGTTTTGGCATACAAATTTCGCCATATATACTGTTATCAATCCCAATTATCCCCAGCTGTTCCGGAACCACATATCCCCGATCATGAGCCGCACGCACCCCACCTACAGCTACCAAATCTATGGTATAAATGATTCCCTGTATATTCGGATGTTCCTTTAATATTCTCAATGTTATTTCATACCCGCCTCTAACGGAGCTCTCACTCATATCATACAACCACAAGTCTTCTGTTCCTGCTCCATGGCGCAGCATACCGTCAGAATACCCTTGTTGCTTGCGCAGATTCGCCGGAGAAACGGAATCCAACACAAAGGCAATTTGCGACTTTCCTTTGGAAAAAAACAAATCCACACATTTTCCAACGCCAGCATCTTCATCGACAATCACTCCCGAGACATTAGGAAGATTCAAATACCCATTTACCATCACAATTGGCACCTTGGAAAGATGTTTCCGAATACTGTCCTCCACAGCCGCTGTTTCAAACATAGAACCCATCAAGATCACACCTTCCACGCGCCGCTGTTCCAAGATACGAATGTACTCTGCCTTTTTCTCATCCTCTGGTCCGGTACTCATAATAATACAACAATACCCTCTCCGAGTCAGCTCCTGTTCTATCACAAATGCACTGTCTACATGATGAGCCACCCGTATATCCACAATCAAAATTCCCACCAGACGAGAAGACTGCATCACAAGTCCACGCGCCGCCGCATCTGGTATATAATTATATTTTTTCAAAAGTTCTTGAACCCGCTGCCGGGTTTCCAGTTTGATCCCCGGTTTGTCATTAATTACCCGAGATACGGTACTGGCTGCCACGCCTGCTTCCCGGGCGATATCATAAATCGTCACGCTCTTTAACACCTCAATATCTTCTGCTCTTTTGTTTTACTATACCTTATTTAGAACTAGCAGGCAAGGGACTTTTACTATCTTGTGAATTCCATCTAATTTATTATCTTTTTCACTTTGCAATCGATTGTTTTTTTGGTGATTTTGACTATTGCTGACACACACAGCCAATCCCGGTGAATATCATACACTATAATTCAATCCATGAGAGGACTTTCTTATGAATGACGTCTTACTTCCACAGGTCAATAACAACTGTCGTTTCTGCAATTTCAATCAATGGATGCCAGCCGGTGTTCGGGTTTTAAATGCCGCTGTCAATTACAACCCATTCTCGGTTACTATTGGCAACACCAACATGGCTTCCAGCTTGGATCAAGGCTCTATCACCCGTTATAGCCAGATCAATCAGGGATATCAAACCATCACTTTATCCGGCTCCAATGGCTATGTTTATCTGCAAAAATCAGTTTATATTGGTGATGGCATGACTACGGTTGCCATTATTAACGCTGCCAGCGGCCTCGATGTAATGGCTATCTCTGACAGTGCTTGTGCCACAAATTCTTTTAGCGCTTGCATCCGTGTAGCCAATCTTGCCTATTATAGTGGCGCAGTCAATGTCGGGATGGGCAATCTGATATTCTCTTCTACTTCGTTCCGGGAAGTTACCTCCTTCAGCCGGGTTACTGCTGGCAGCTATACGATCCGCGTCAGCCGCTCCCAGCGTCCAGGTAATATCCTGCTCTCTGTACCTGCCAATTTGAGCGCTAACCGGATTTATACTTTATATGTGATGAACTGGAACGCCTCCGCTGATGCCCTACAAACTTTCTTAGTAGAAGATCGCCGCAGTTAACGAAACTTGTAAGCCATCTCCTTATGAAAATTCCCTGTAAAGCTTCTATAAATTGTTCTTGTATATTTTCCGGAATAATGATACGATAGGCAGGATAAATTTATTTTATAAGGAAGCATTCGGGAGGAAAACATATGGGACTGATTCTACCCCAAAACTACGACCCTCATCTGACTGTCCGTGAGACTCAGGAGGCTATCAAATATATCCGCGACACCTTCCAGAAGGAATTTGGTCGTGAGATGCATTTAGAACGAATTTCTGCTCCTCTGTTTGTTGCACAGTCGAGCGGACTCAACGATAATCTTAACGGCATTGAACGCCCTGTGGGATTTGATATGTATGCATTTCCCGGGGAAAATATGGAAGTTGTCCAGTCTCTTGCCAAATGGAAGCGCATGGCGCTCAAAGAATACGGCTTTCAGCCAGGGGAGGGCCTTTATACCAATATGAACGCAATTCGCCGGGATGAGGAACTAGATAATCTCCATTCCTGTTATGTGGATCAGTGGGACTGGGAAAAAGTCATCACTCGAGAGCAGCGAAATATAGAAACATTAAAAGAAACTGTTCGGACTATTTTTAAAATCATTAAGCATATGCAACATGAAGTCTGGTATAAATATCCAGATGCTGTCAAGCATCTGCCCAAAGATATCACCTTTGTCACTTCGGAAGAGCTGGAAGAACGTTTCCCTGACAAGACCCCAAAAGAACGAGAGAATCAGATCACCCAAGAACATGGTTGTGTATTCTTAATGAAAATCGGAGAAAAGTTAAAAAATGGCAAGCCCCATGATGGTCGTGCCCCAGATTATGATGATTGGCAGCTCAATGGAGATATTTTGTTTTGGTATGATCTGCTTGATTGTGCTCTGGAAGTTTCTAGCATGGGCATCCGTGTCGATGAGAAAGCCCTGGATGAGCAACTTACCAAAGCCGGCTGCGACGATCGCCGGGAATTGCCTTATCACAAACAACTTCTTGCCGGCGAATTGCCCTGTACCATCGGTGGCGGCATCGGCCAGTCCCGCCTCTGTATGCTGCTCTTAAACCGCGCCCATGTAGGAGAGGTTCAGGCTAGCTTGTGGCCTGAACAGATGCGGCAAACTTGTCGGGAAAATAATATTATTTTATTATAACAATTTATGGTGAATTTAGATTATCTCTTTAGAAGTTCTTATATGTCGGTATAGCCCGTATTTTCGGGCTTTCCCGGCATTTTAGATATGGGGAGAAGTT
>JAAWNY010000003.1 GCA_022799175.1 Lachnospiraceae bacterium
GACATCACAAAAAGTGTAAAATCGACAGATATTTTTTACATATCTTATTCTTATCAGGAAGTCTTAAATTCCATAGACACAAGATTTTTTACAGCCTCAAATCGTCTGTTCCTTTTTCCGGTTTCGAGATTAAGAATTCCTAAAAACCCCTGACTTTTGCTAAAAACGAAACGAAAATATACAAACTCGCTTCGCTCGGACAGTGTATATTTTCGTTTCAACGCCAAATTCAGGGCTTTAAGGACTTCTAAATCTCTGCAAAGTCAAAATATTACAGACGATTTCTCATTGATTTTCGCCCCTCTTCCTTGGCTGATTTTCTCGTTTCTTTATCTAAATAACATCGATTTCGAAGGGTTGGAATTTTAGAGGTTGGTAATCACTGGGCAAGAATCCATAGAAAAAATGATTAAGATTCTTGAAAATTTGACGATATTATGTTAGAGTAAATTGTTATTGATGGTTGTGATACCATTCCTCAAAAGTATAGGAAATGAAGTGCTTTTTATGATTCAGGTATTGGAGAATCACGTACAATGAGAATGGTGAACAAGCAAGGAGAGCAGAAGACGATGAAGAAGGCGCAGAAAGAACAGGCAGAAAAGATTATCCAATTGTTAGGCAATGTTCATAGTGGAATCAAGAGGGCCGTTGAGAACGGACAACAGGACAGTGCAAGGGAGTTATTGTCTCAGTGTCAGGAAAGCGCCATTGAATTGGGGGAAACGATCGAGGCTATCGAGGGAGAAGGCTTTATCACTGTGTCATTTCTAGAAAATTATTGTGAAGTGGTCTATCAGGCATATACTCTCATTGGCCAGATTTCAGGTGCCAATGCCAGAAGGATTTATAAAAACCTGAAAAAAGCATTGATACAAGTGGAAAACAGTGTAAAAAATGATATTCAGATCCGAACAGAAGCAGTATTTCTTCCTTACAAAGCGTCTATGTGGGATTCTCTCGAAAGCATATGGAAAGCGGCAGATGAAGATCCAGACTGTGACGCTTATGTAATTCCGATTCCTTATTATGATAAGAATCCAGATGGAAGCTTTAAGGAGATGCATTACGAAGGGGATCAATATCCGAAGTATGTGCCGGTGACATGGTATGAAGATTATGATTTTGCAGAACACCAGCCAGATATGATATATATCCATAATCCGTATGATGAATGTAACTATGTCACAAGTGTACATCCTTTTTTTTATTCGAAGAATTTAAAGCAGTTTACAGAAAAGTTAGTATATATACCTTATTTTATATTAGAAGAGATAGATCCGGATGATAAAGAGGCAGTGAAAAAGATGGCCCATTTTTGTACGGTTCCGGGGGTGATCTATGCCGACCAAGTGATTGTACAGTCGGAATCTATGCGGCGGATCTACATTGAGGTGATGACGGAGTTCTCGGCAAAAGGTTCGGAAATCAATATAGCGGCGAATCGCAAATACTGGGAAGGAAAGATTCAGGGGTCTGGGTCACCAAAAGTAAAGAAGGTTATGAGTACCAAGAAAGAAGGCTTGGAGATTCCGGAAGAATGGTTGAAGGTGATTCGCAAAGAGGATGGAAGCTGGAAAAAAATCATTTTTTATAACACAAGTGTGACAGCGCTATTGCAACATGGAGAAAAGATGTTGACAAAGATACAGAACGTGTTTGAAGTGTTTGCAGAGAATTCGAACGAAGTTGCGTTGTTGTGGCGGCCACATCCACTGATTAAGGCTACGATTGAGAGTATGCGACCGGAATTATGGGCGGAGTATGAAAAACTTGTGCAGCGATATCGTGAAGCAGGGATAGGTATCTATGATGACACAGCAGATATGGATCGGGCGGTTGTATTGAGTGATGCTTATTATGGAGACAGGAGTAGTATTGTACCGTTATATCAGAAAATAGGAAAGCCTGCGATGATACAAATGGTAGATATGCCATAAGATTAAGAGGGCGTTTGCTTTGGACGAATTGGATTTATGAAAATGATAAGAGGATGAACGATGTATAAGGACTTATGTGTATATTCTGGATTTACAAATGACGAGAAATACATTTGGTATATTGGATTAAATAACCAAATTATGCAAATAGATATACAGACAGGTAAAGGAATTTGCTTAGGAATCATTCCTGGTATGTATGGAAGGGAATATGCGTATAGAACATTAGTTTATTTGGATAATGTAATTTATCTAATTCCTTATTATGCAGACAAATTGTGTACTTATGATTTGACAACGCGAAAATTTGAATTTATAGAATTTCCTATCGGTATATTTGCGTCTTCCGAGGTGAATAAGAAAATTTTTGGATGCATCGTACATGAAGATGATTTAGTGCTCTATGGGATAAATCCTGTTGTGATATTGTTTAATATAAAAACTTACAAATTCAGAAGTTTTTATATTAACATGGAGGAAGCAAAAAGATATGGCGTTGAAAATATTAACTTTTGGAGAGATGGATTTGCGGTAAACGATTTATTAGTGATACCGTTGGATTATTCCAATTGTTTTTTTGAAATTAATTTGCAGAAAAATCAAGCAAGATTAATGATGCTTGGAGATAAGTACATAAAAACGCCTTTCCAATTGATTAAAAAGTCGGAACGATATATTTGCAGAATGATATCGGATGAAGAATGGAATGTACAGATATTTATAATAGATAAAGAATGTCAGGAGAAACAAACGGAATTATGTCGATTCTATGTGGAACATGATGGGATTCCTCAGAAAGAACAAGTGCCTTTTTTGTGGGGAGAAATTATAAAAGATAAATTGGTTTTACTTCCAGCATATCAGGAGAAAACCTATGTAATCGAACTACAAACAGGAAAAGTAAGCTGTTTTGCGGGACAAACCATTCAAAATAATACGAAATCGAAAAAAGCCAATCCGCCAATCAGAAATTATTTTGCGGGAGTATGTGTGAATGAAAATACATTAGTTACAATACATGAGGAATATAAAAAATTAGTATTAATTTTCGGAGAGGATCCGCAGCAAGAGAAAAGCATCGATTTAACATTCGATGATTTTTCTTCGCTAGATTATCACAAAATAGTGTTTGCAGAAATTCTGAAAACGACGAATCGCGTATATGAGCAAGAAAGTTTTTCTTTAGTAGACTATTTGAAGTGTATAGAAAATAACTGAAAATATTTCGGGAAGAGCGCCAAGACTTGAGCGAAAACAATGATGAGGTATGGATAAAATATGATAAATCTCAACGATTTTGTTTGCAAATATATAACAGGACGTTCTGAGAGTTTAATCTCAGAAGACATAAAAAATCATTTTACTGATTTACAAGAGAGTATAGAGGGAAAATCGGTTTTGGTTATAGGGGGAGCAGGGAGTATTGGCAGTTCTTTTATTAAAGCATTATTGCATTTTCAACCCCGAAAATTGGTGGTCGTGGATATCAATGAAAATGGACTGGCAGAATTGACAAGAGAATTAAGAAGTTCAAAAAAATGGAATCTTCCTCAAGAGTATACGACATACCCGATTGATTATTCATCTGTGATTTTTGAGAAAATGTTTCGCAAAAGCAGAGGCTTTCAAATAGTGGCTAATTTTTCAGCACATAAACATGTAAGAAGCGAGAAGGATATCTATTCGATAGAGGCTTTGTTAAGAAATAATGTATTGAACACCAAAAAATTTTTGGAATTATTGGCAGAGATGCCGCCAGATGTGTATTTTTGTGTGTCAACAGATAAGGCAGCAAATCCGGCAAATATTATGGGGGCGAGCAAACGAATCATGGAAGACATGATTTTTTCATATTCTGATAAATTTCCGGTTAAGACTGCGCGCTTCGCCAATGTAGCCTTCTCGAATGGCTCCTTATTGGAAGGTTTTTTAAAGAGAATGGAGAAAAAACAACCAATCAGTGCACCTTCTGATATTAAAAGATATTTTGTGTCGTTGGAAGAAAGCGGTCAGCTTTGTTTAGTTGCTTGTATGTTGGGAAATAATAGGGAAATTGTTTACCCGAAACTGGCGAGTGAACAGATGATTTCCTTTGATGCCATAGCTGAGAATTTAATTAGAGAGAGCGGGTTTGATCTTTTATATTGCAAAAGCGAAAAAGAAGCCATCGATAGCACGGAAAAAATAGAAAAATTCAATCAATATCCAGTTTATTTTTCTGTATCTGACACATCAGGAGAGAAAAAATATGAAGAGTTTTATACAGAAGATGAATGGATAGATGAAATGAGATATTTAAGGTTAGGGGTGATTGGTAATAAAAAAGCGCCCGAGAAAGCAAGAATAGACGAGCTGTGTCAGATGTTGGAAAAAGCGTTTCTCAAATTCGATCTATCAAAAGAGGAAGTTGTTGCCCTTTTGAAAAAATATTTAACTAATTTTGAACACATTGAAACAGGGAAATCATTAGAACAAAAAATGTGAGATGGGAGAAAAAATGATACCATTATCTGTCCCTAATTTTATAGGTCGAGAATTAGATTATGTGACAAACGCAATAAAAACAGAATGGGTTTCTACCGGTGGTTCCTATATTGATTTGTTTGAGAAAAAAATAGCAGAATATGTTGGGACAATAGGAGCGGTATCTTGCCAGAATGGAACAGCAGGGATTCATATGGCATTAATGTTAATGGGAGTAACGAGAGAACAATTCGTGATAGTACCGACATTGACCTTTATTGCAGCAGTGAATCCGGTACGATATCTGGGGGCAGAGCCGATTTTTTTGGATTGTGATGATTCTCTTTGCTTAGATCCATTCAAATTAGAAAAGTTTTGTAAAGAAGAATGCAAAGTGGAGAATGATAAATTGATCCATAAAGCTTCCCAAAAGGAAATTCCATGTATAGTGGTGGTGCATGTATTTGGAAATATGGCTGATATGGAATCGATTATGGATATCGCGTCAACCTATCATTTAAAGGTAGTGGAAGATGCGACAGAAGCATTAGGGACTTATTATACGCAGGGAAAGTATCAGGGGAAATTTGCAGGTACGATTGGCGATATTGGGATCTATTCATTTAATGGGAATAAAATTATTACTACGGGCGGCGGCGGAATGTTGGTGTCAGATGAAAAAGAAATTTTAAAAAAAGCAAAACATATGACAACGCAGGCCAAGAGCGATGAGCTATATTATGAACATGACGAAGTGGGATATAATTATAGAATGACAAATATTCAAGCGGCGTTAGGCGTGGCCCAGTTGGAGAATTTGGAAAGATTTATTCAGATCAAACGAGATAATTTCAATTATTATAGAAAACAAATGGCAGATAACAAAAATTATGAATTCTTGTCATTTTCAGATAAAGTGAGGCCAAATTATTGGTTTTATTCCTTGTATTTAAAGGATATCACGAATGATAACAGAGATCGATTTATTCAATATTTATTGGAAAAGGGGATTCAAGTAAGGCCAATATGGGGACTGATCCATGAGCAAAAACCATACTTGAATTCTCTTGAGTATCAAATAGAAAAGGCGTCAGAATATAGAAAAAGAATCATAAATATACCATGTAGTACAAAGCTTACCGAGAAAGAGATTGATATAATTATAAATGTGATAAATGAATATCGAGGAGGATGAAAAATGAAATCTTTTGACGAAAATTGGGAGAAGATACATGCGACAAGAGAATGGGGACAATATCCGGCTGAGCATGTGATCCGATTTGTGGCAAGAAATTTTTATGATAAAGACAGAAAAAAAGTAAAGATTTTAGATTTTGGCTGTGGCGGTGGGGCGCACACATGGTTTTTGGCAAGAGAAGGATTTGACACATATGCGTTTGACGGCTCTGCTTCTGCAATAAAAAGAGTAGAAGAAAAAATGAGAAAAGAAGGTTTAGCTGCGGATTTAAGGGTATTAGATGGAACGGAAATCGATTATCCAGATGATTTTTTTGATGGAATTATTGATAACATAGCGATATGTGCGAATCGATATGAAGCGATTCAATGGATGTATAAAAACTGTTACAGAATTTTAAAATCTGGCGGAAAAATATTTACCAGTTGCATTACGCCAAAGACCGATGGTTGTGGAACGGGTGAGAAGATTGACGATAATACCTTTCGCAGTGAGTTAGCGGGAGTGGCAAAAGGTCAAGGGGTTATGCATTATTTTACAGAAAAGGAACTGAAGAATTGTCTGGAAACCATAGGTTTTATAAATATCGGGATCGATGAGCTGTTTTACACGGATAACGGAATAAAAGTAGATATGCTGATTGCTAAAGCAGAAAAAAGATGAGGAATTGAACAATAAACAGATAAGGTGTGGACGATATGGGAGTGCTCATTATTGCAGAGGTAGGTATCAACCATAACGGCGATTTGGCGATTGCGAAAGAGATGGTTCATGAAGCAAAGATGGCAGGGGCAGATATTGTGAAATTTCAGACGTTTGTACCGGAACAAGAGTTATCTCAATATACGCCATTGACGGACTATCAACGAAAGAATACCAGAGATCAGGATTTTCAATATCAGATAGACATGATAAAAAAGTACGAATTAAGTACAGATGAATTTCGACAAATTAAAGAATATTGTGAAAAAGAAAAGATTATGTTTTTGTCGACAGCATCTGAATTAGTAAGTATCGAGACGCTGAATCGTATGAATCCGCAATTGTGGAAAGTACCGTCGAATGAAATTACAGATTATCCCTATTTAAAGCGTATTGGTCAGTTTCATAAGCCAGTAATTATGTCGACAGGAATTAGCACCTTGGAAGAAATCGGCGCCGCTATGAAAGTTTTGAAAGAGAATGGAGCGGGAAAAATAACCTTACTTCATTGCACATCCGAATATCCTGCGCCATATGAGGAAGTCAACTTGCAGGCGATGCAGACATTGAAAAACGAATTTGGATGCGAAGTAGGATACTCCGATCACACACCAGGAATAGAAATATCGTTGGCGGCAGTTGCGCTAGGAGCTACCGTGATTGAAAAGCATTTTACCTTAGATAAAAATATGAGCGGTCCGGATCACAAGGCAAGTATTGATATCAGTGAACTGAGGCAATTGGTAAAGTCGATACGAAATATAGAAAGCGCTTTGGGAGATGGGATTAAGAGAGTGACCGTATCGGAAGCAAAGAATAAAGAGATTATGAGAAAAAGTATTGTCGCACGGCGAAACATTAGCAAAGGAGAGATTTTATCCGAGAAGAATATAACGACAAAGCGTCCTGGCAATGGGATTTCTCCGATGAATTGGGAAAAAATATTGGGAAGTGTGGCAAGCAGAGATTACAAAGAGGATGAAATGATATGCGAAGTATAGCAATAATTACATCTACCCGAGCAGAATATGGACTCTTGAAACCTTTGATGGAACAGTTGCATCAAGATAAAGAGATAGAACTAAGGATTGTAGTGACAGGGATGCATCTCTCCCATGCTTTTGGAAATACGATCGACGAGATACATGCAGATGGATTTTTGATCGATGAATGCATTGAAATTTTGTTTGATGGAGATACCCCAAGTGCGATATCTAAAACTATGGGAATGGCAATTTTTGAATTTGCCAATTATTTTAACAGAAAAAAGCCAGACGCCGTTTTAGTATTGGGAGATCGCTATGAAATTTTTGCAGTATGCATGAGCGCTATGAATTTTAAAATACCCATTATACATCTTTGTGGCGGAGAAGTGACAGAAGGCGCTATGGATGATGCGATCCGTCATGCGATTACCAAAATGAGTTTTTTACATTTTACAATAGCAGATGAGTACAAAAAAAGAGTGATTCAATTAGGAGAAAATCCCGACAGGGTTTATAACTTTGGTTCTTTAGGAAACGAGAATATTGCCAGAATACAATTGTTAAGTAAGGCTGAACTAGAAAGGGCGATCCATTTTCCTTTAGAACATCCGTATTCCGTAGTAACTTTTCATCCGGCTACGCGAAGTGAGCAATTATGTGAAGAACAGTTTGAAATTTTGCAAAATGCGTTAGTGCGTTTGGCAAATATGAATTATATTATAACAAAAGCAAATGCGGATGCAGGAGGCAAACATATTAATAGGAGGATCGATATGTTTGCCTCGCAATATCCCGACAGAATTTATGCATGTGAATCTTTAGGAATGATAAAATATTTAAGCGCAATTAAATATAGCGAAATGGTTATTGGAAATTCCTCGAGTGGCATTGTAGAGGCGCCGGCATTTGGCGTTCCCACAATTAATATAGGAAATCGCCAAAAGGGGAGAATAGAGGCAGATTCGGTTATTACTTGCAGCGTGAATGAAGAAGAAATTTTAGATTCTATGATGAAAGCCACAAAGGAAGCGTTTCGATCAAAGATCCGGACAATGAAAAATCCATATTATAAGGAAGATACTTCAAAAAATATGGCAGCTGTGATACATGATTATTTATGTAACGATAAGATGAAAATAGAAAAAGAATTTTATGATGTAAAATTTCTGAATGGATAATAGAACATTATTTAAATTTCGTAAAGGATATAGGAAAGATGATTGTAGAAAAGAAAGCGATACAAAAAGATAATTACTACAATAAATTGGCCTATTATGATAGCGCGAGACAAGGACTGGAAGCAATACTTGGAAAGCTAAAAGAAGAGGATTTTATCCTTTACTTGCCCGCATATATTGGCTGGTCATCAAGAGAAGGAAGCGGCATCTATGATCCCGTATTTTCTAGTAAAATTCAACATGTCTTTTATGCTTTAGATAGACAGCTCAATATCCAGTTGGCGGATTTAGAAGAGCTGTTGAAGAAGGATAAGAGAAAAAAGGCGTTTTTGCTAGTAGATTACTTCGGGTTTATTGATAAAAATTACAATCAAATAATAGAACGATTAAAAGAATATGAGGTGCTGATTATCGAAGATGCTGCTCATGCCTTTTTTACTGATTATGTAGATCATAATTGTGGAAAAAGAACGGATATTGTATTGTATTCTTTACATAAAATGTTTCCATTCGCAAAAGGAGGTATGATAAAAATAAATAATAAATATTGGAATAAAATTGCCTCTTTTGAAGGAAAATGCCCTATAAATCCATTCGAATATAAGCTGGATGAGATTGCTGATTGCAGAAAAAGAAATGCCATGGCAATTCAAAAAAAGTTGAGCCATAATCCATGCTTTACATTCATTCGTCCTATCGATCAATATTTGAATTGTACCCCACAGTCGGTTCCGATTATGATAAAGAACTATGATAAATCCAATTTATATTTTAGAATGAATGAATTAGGCTATGGTGTAGTTAGCCTATATCATACCATGATAGAACCGGTCAGAAAGAACTTTCCACAGGCGATAGAAATCGGAAATTGCATGTTGAATTTACCGGTTCATCAAGATATAGGTATCGATGAGATTGGAAAAATGTGTGAAGCATTAGAACAGCTCTGTTCTGACAATTCCCAATCTGTTAAATAAGAATTATGGGAGGAAAGTGGCAATGATGGATTATACGAAAAAGATAATCTTATATGGGTTATCTATGTTCAAAGATAATGTTATAGAAATGTTAAGTGAAAAATACGGTTCTTTTGAGAACGCTAAGGAACACATTCTCTTTTTTACGGGTTCCAATGAAAAATATTGGGGAGATGTATACCGTGGAATAGATATTAAAGAGCCCTCCGAAATTTTTCATTATCCGGAACGCCGTTATTTGCATTTTATCTTATAAATTTGATGCCATAGCCCAAAACTTAAGAGAAAAAGGAATAGAAAATGATATTTATATGTCGCCTTTTTTGGTATATCGAACCTATTATAATTTGGCTTATGGAAAAGAGTATATCGAAAAGCATGAGTCTGAACTTTATCAGTTATATGAAAAAAAGTGATGCTTATACGATGGATTTATTAAAACATATTATAGAGGAAAGAAGAAGCGGAAAAGAAGAATTTCAAAAGGTAGAATGGTTTCGCGGTTTGTCAGAGGTGAATGAATATTTTTACGATGACAGTTTGAATTCGGGAGGCGATAAAACCTGGATTGATGTGGGAGCGTATACGGGTGATACCATAGAATTGGCATATGATCGTTTTAAAGATTCGATAAAAAAATATTATGCATTGGAACCGAACGAAAAAATAGTAGCTGAGCTTAACAATACAATAAATAAATTGAACATTCACGATAAAACCGAAATACTAGAATATGGACTGGGAAATAGAGATCAGATACTGTGCTTTGAAGAAAAAGGAGCGCTTTCTAGCATTAATTTAGCGGGGGGGCAAAAAGATAAAAATAAAGCAATGGGATCAATTGGGGCTGGATATCATAGGCACTCCCTATGTAAAGATGGATATAGAAGGAGCAGAGATGTCAGCATTGGAAGGCATGAGAAATTTTATCATAGAAAAAAGGCCGTATCTGGCAATTTGTTTATACCACAGAATCGAGGATATCTTAGAAGTGCCAGCTTATATTTACAGTCTTGATAGAAACTACAAATTTTATTTGAGGGCAGGTATGCATACCGAATGTTATGCCATACCTGTTTGATGCTGAAAATAAGAAGTTTTGCAGAAGGCAGAGGTACCGTACATAATGGGTGAATTTTGTATTTTAGATGTTGAAGAAGAAAAGGACTATTCCATTTGGAATTCTGTTATAAAACAATATTTTAAAAACGAGCCGATGTTAAAAGCGGATTATTATAAGCTTTTTTCAGATTCCGATAATCGGGGAATGGCGGCCTTTTATCGTGATAATCAAGATATTATTATTTATCCGTTTATGAAAAGAGGAATACCAGATTTTCAACAATACTTTGATATTATCTCGGCTTATGGATATGGAGGCCCCTATGCATCTTCAGGAATCCAACCCTATCATTGGAAAGATTTTTGGTTCATGTTTGATGCGTGGTGTCATGAGCACATGATTGTCTCCGAAGTTATAAAATTTGGTTTATTTGGGAATGATGCTTGTCATTATCCGGGAAAAATCAGGGGTGTCATGAATAATGTTGTCAGAACATTGGAGATAAGCATTCCCGATTTATATAGAGATTACGAACATAAAGTAAGAAAAAATGTAAAACGTGCAGAAAAATATCAATTGTCATTTGCATTGGCTCATACAAAAGACCGTATAGATGATTTTTTGAAAATATATTATGGAACGATGGACAGAAGAAATGCGGAAAAGAAATATTACTTTGATAAAAAATTTTTTCAAGTTATTGATTTAAAAATGAAAGATAATAACCGTGTTTTTTTTGTCAGTTATGAGGGAAAACCTGTATCTACAGAATTGGTTTTGATTTCCGAAGAAAATATATACTCCTATTTAGGGGGAACCAATCCTAATTATTTTGAAATGAGGCCAAACGATTTTCTGAAAGCAAAAATTATAGAGTGGGGCCATGAAAATGGTTATAAAAATTATATTCTTGGAGGGGGATATGGAAAAGAAGATGGAATATACCGATACAAAAAATCATTTGCTCCGGATGGCATAAAAGAATTTAAAATTGGAAGCAGAGTGTTAAACGAAGAAAAATATAGAGAGATTTGTATCCAAAAGGGAGTTGAAGTTAAGGATGATTTTATTCCCGCTTATAGAAGAAATTAATTAGGAGATTTTGATGAAGGTACTTGCAGTAATTCCAGCCAGGAGCGGATCCAAAGGATTGAAAGATAAAAATATAAAAAGTTTGAATGGCAAACCATTGCTGGCGCATACGATAGAGGCGGCATTGGAGGCGGATATCTTCGATATCGTTCATGTGTCGACAGACTCTGAGATATATGCAGAGATAGCTAAAGAATACGGCGCAGATGTTCCCTTTTTAAGAGACAGTAAATGGGCGGCAGACCACTCGACAACATGGGATGCGATGAAATATGTATTAATGGAGTATCGAAAAAGAGGAAGGGAATTTGATGTATTAGTAGTTTTGCAACCGACATCTCCTTTGAGAAATGCGAAAGATATACAAAAGGCGTGGGGATTTTTTAACAATAAAAAGGCAGATATGGTATCTTCTGTATGTGAGATGGACCATTCGCCATTATGGAGTAATACATTGCCGAGTGATTTATCTTTAAAAGATTTTGAGGATGAAACGATCGTTTATATGCCACGACAAAGTTTACCGACTTATTATCGGGAAAATGGAGCGATATATATAGTGAAATGTGATGTTTTATTAACTAAGAGTAATATATATAAGCAAAATTCCTATGCGTTTATTATGGATAAACAGAATTCTGTAGACATCGATGATGAAATTGACTTTATCCTGGCAGAAATATTAATGAAAAAAAGATATGAAGGAGAGGCATGAAATGCCACTGACAAACGAAAATTATGTCATTAGTAAAGAAATGACCATAAAAGAAGCCATGCATAGGATTGAGACGGGGTTACAAAAAACAGTTTTTTTGACAGAGGGTGGAAAACTGAAAGGATGTTTAACCGATGGCGACGTGCGCAGACATTTGCTAAATGGGGGAAGTATCAATGACAATGTATGCCAAATAGTAAATTTCAATCCCCAATATTTCTATGAAGACGATGTGATTGATTATCATAATTATATGATTGCGCATATGATATCTTCCTTGCCGATTGTAGATTCCCAGATGCATCTTGTGAGAATTGAATTTTTAAGTAACAGAAGCACAGAACATCACCAGATCGAAGAAAATGTTCCAGTTGTAATGATGGCAGGCGGGCTTGGAACAAGGTTGAAACCTTATACAGAAATTATTCCTAAGCCATTGATTCCTATCGGTTCCAAAACGATTACCGAGCATATTTTTGATAAATTTGAAGCATCTGGATGTAATGATTTTTATATGATTGTCAATTATAAAAAAAGTTTAATTGAAGCATATTTTAAAGATATGGATCATTATATTAATTTGAAATTTATAGAAGAACCCTTTTTTATGGGGACAGCAGGAGGAATTCAATTATTAAAACAAAGGATAACGAGCAATTTCTTTATTGTGAATTGTGATGTTTTAGTGGATTTTGATTATTATCAAATATGGAAAAAACATATGAGTAATCATAATATTTTGACCATAGTATCCGCCAAAAAAGTGATAACGATTCCTTATGGAACGATTGCCTCTGATGAAAATGATATCGTGAGTGACTTGATTGAAAAGCCACAATTAACCTATCACATTAATACTGGAATGTATTTATGTGATTCTAAAATTATCGAATATATAAAAGATGAGGAAAAAATAGATATGCCTGATTTGATAAAAAGGTGTATCTCTGCAGGGGAACGAGTGGGACAAGTAGTCATTGGGCAACAGAATTGGTATGATATGGGACAACCGAAAGAATTAGAATTGATGAAAAAAAGATTACATATTACGTAAATAGAATAGAAAAAGAGGAAAATGAGATGTTTAAAGTGGCACTGATTGGTTGTGGAAACTTGGGAAGCAGACATTTGCAGGCTCTTAAACTTACGAACAAAGAATTAGATATTACTGTCTGTGAGCCAGATGAGCAAGCTATAAAAATTGCACAGGAAAGATATAACCAAGTGGAAGGGAGTTCTTTTAGAAAAACCATAAGATTTATTTCAGATTATAGAGAATTATCTGAGGATATCGATTTGGTTATCGTTGCAACAACTTCAGCAAGTCGTTTTTCCATTGCCGAATGGGTGTTATTACATGTTAATATTAAATATATATTGCTTGAAAAAGTTGTTTTTCAAAGTTTGGATGAATTGGATCAATTTTCAGATTTGCTGAGAAACAGAGCGGTAAAAGTATGGGTCAACTGTCCTCGAAGAATGTTTGAATTTTATAAGAAACTGAAGAGTCAGATCTATGGAAAATCGGATATTAATATGACGATTCAGGGCGTGGAATGGGGCATGGCTTGCAATGCTATTCACATATTAGATTTATATAGATTTTTAACAGGATTTACTGTTTGTGAATATAATAATGAAAAAATGTTTCAAGGCTATTACGACAGTAAGAGAGAAGGATATCTGGAGTTTTATGGAAAAATTGAATTAACTACGGATAAAGGAAAACTTATCTTAGATTGTGACAAAGGTGATGTGGCAACGGATCGAATAATCATACAGATGCCGGAAGAATGGATTGAAATTGATGAAAGCACTAGAGAAGCAACCATCCATTCATATGAAAAAGAGGAGGTAACGGAGCGTTTATCAGTAGATATCAAATATCAAAGTTTTCTTACCAATATAGTAGTCGAACAAATAATCAATAATGGGGAATGTGAGTTGAGTATTTATGAAGATTCTGCCTTATTACATAAAATTTTGTTATCTTGTTTTCTGAATCATATAAATAAGTACACGAATGTGGAGGTGAAAAAATGTCCGATAACATAAAGGATCTTTTATTAGTGGGCACCGGAGCAATGGCGATAGAATATATCAAAGTGTTGGATGGTTTGCAGAAAACGTATGATGTGGTAGGGAATAGCAATCGATCGGTAACTGCTTTTAAAGAACAAACAGGAGTCCATGCTTATTGTGGGGGAATCGAGAAGTATGTGACAGAAAATAGAGGACATTTATTTCCCAATTATGCCATTGTTGCCATTGATGGAGAAAAGCTTTGTGAAGCTTCGGAGATGCTGATAGAAAGTGGAGTGAAACATATACTGATTGAAAAGCCCGGAGCTATCACGCAGAGTCAGATGAAGCGTCTGGTGAAAAAAGCAGAAGAGAAAAAGGTGAATGTTTTTATTGGCTATAACAGAAGATTTTATGCATCTGTAGAAAAAGCAGAAGAAATCATAAAGAAAGATGGGGGCATTTTATCCTTAAATTTTGAATTTACGGAGTGGAGCCATGTGATTGAGAAAACTGCAAATAGTAAGGAAATAAAAGAAAAATGGTTTTTGATGAATTCCTCGCATGTGGTTGATTTGGCATTTTATTTCATGGGAAATCCGAAAGTCATGCATACTCACATAAAAGGGGAAAAAGAGTGGCATCCCGCAGGTAGTATTTACTGCGGTTGCGGAGAGAGTGAGAAGGGGATTTTATTTACCTATCAGGCAAACTGGGGAGCGCCTGGCAGATGGGGGATTGAAATTTTGACAAAGAATCATCGTTTATATCTGAGACCAATGGAAAAGTTGAGCATTCAAGAAATTGGAAGTGTAGCGGTAAGAGAATGTGAGATAGATGATGAAATGGACTTGAAATATAAAGCGGGTCTGTTCAGAGAGGTAGAGGAATTATTCAATCATTCTGAAACAGTCACCAGATTATGTACCTTACAGGAACAAGAATATCATATGACCATTTATGAACAAATTTCGGGGGAGTGTTACTAATATGTCAGAATCAACGATGCGTCAACATATGAACGATAGATTTGGAAAGGTCTTTCATTACACAGAAAATCCGCCATTACCTCGTTCGCTAAATATTGAATTGAATAGTAGCTGCAATCAATCTTGTATTTTTTGTCCGTTTCATGGGAAATATGCCATTAATCCACCGAAACCGTCGGTAATGGACTTTGAAACAGTAAAAAGAATACTAGACAGTGCGAAGAATCTGGGGGGGGTATGGGAGAAAAAGAGGTAGGCTTTTATCTGTCGGGAGAAGCTTTTCTCTATAAAAAATTAGCGGAGGTGATCGCATATGCCAAAAAAGTGGGTTATGAGTATACCTTTCTCACAACAAATGGCGCGTTGGCATTTCCGGAACAAATGAAAGCGGTGTTAGATGCGGGCTTGGACAGCATTCGTTTTTCGATCAACGCAGTAGACAGAGAGACATATAAAGAGATTCATGGTAAAGATGATTTTGACGATGTTTTAAGTAATATTAAATTTATGCATCATTATATACAAGAAAAAAATTTGAAGGTGGCAACTTCGTTATCCTGCGTGATAACAAAGAAGACGCTGGGAATTCAAGACAAAGTGAAACGTATTTTTGGAGAATATGTAGAAGATATTCTTTTTATTCCCGTAATTGTTAATAGATTGTTGCCAGATAAGAAGTTTTTAGAGGAATATAGATTATTTGATGAAGGGGAAGATAAAATCAATAAAAATTATATTTGTCCGATGCTTTTTGATACGATGTATATCAATGCAGATCTGAAGGTAATGCCATGTTGTGACGCCTATGATTCGAATACCTTTTTTTATGATTTGAATGAGGATTTTAATCTGGAACATGCATGGACGTCTGATTTATATAAGCGATATAGGGACATTTTTTTGAAAAATGCGGATGATGAAGGAACAATATGTAAAGATTGTGTTTTGAGAAAGAAAGGAATGGAAAGCTGGTCTTTAGAGTAATGATAGAAACAGAAATAAGGAGGAAATGTTTTGAAAGAAGAATATAAAAATTTTTTTTTGAATTCGGAACAAATAGGTAATATATGTAAAGAAAAAAAATTAATTCTTTTTGGTGCAGGGGCAGATGGGAGCAGATTTTATAGAAGAAATTATCATAGAGTAAGCGTATCCTATTTCGTGGATAACGGGGATATCGAGGGCTATACGATATATGGGAAACGTATCGTTGACGGTTCCTATTTGCAAAACCATTATCAGAATGAAATTATTTTGATAACCTCCTTAAAATATAAAAGTGAAATAGCAGAACAATTAGAAAACAATGGATTTCAACCAGGAATTCATTTTTGGATTTGGAATGGAAGAGATACGGCGGAGACCATTAATTTTGAGGATAATAATACAAAAGAATTTATTGAATTTAATAAGAGATTATGGAAAAAAGAGCAGAAAGAAAAATCAAAGAATAAGATATTAATGCCATACCGAAGGACGGTTGAAATTGTCTATGCCCCCTGGAGTTATGCGGCAAATTATCTTGCAGAAAAATATGATGCGGATATCTATTGTATAGGCGGCGTGGGGGATGTGGTAGAATCGGATCTCTGGGGGTTATATCAATCCTTTAACGTAGCAGGATTTATAGATGAAACACTAAATGAATCCATGAATGAAGAACGGGATAAGATTTTCCATACCGTTTGGAAAAACATTAAATGCGAAGAGGATATAAAAGAAATAGAAATATATGGGGAAAATTATGGCGTAGATATTTTACGAGATTATTTGCGATTAGAGTTTCCACGACTGTATATGAATGATTGGAATTTAAAAAAGCAAGTGAAGCGAATGATCGGTTATGTGATTTTTTGGAGTAATTATATAAAAGAAAATGCAGGACAAATCAAGTCGATAATTGTTTGGGATGGATTATATTACCGGGAAGGGATCCTTCGCAAGATAGCTTATAGTTATGACATTCCCGTTTATTCTATTGTAAATACAACTTGCTTTAAATGGGAGTATGATTTGGATTACAGTTTTCCCTTTTACAAAAAGTTTTTTAATATGTTGAGTGAACAAGAAAAAAGAGATGGTATAAACTGGGCAAAAAGAAAACTGGAGAAACATCTTGCAGGGAATACCGACGATATGGTGATGTTTCATAAATCAGTATTTGAAGTAAAATGTGACGAGAATGTATTAGAAACAAACGATAAAATAAAAATTATGATATGTCCCCATTATACAGAAGATGATGCGTTTCCATATGGCGATATGTTTTTTACAGATCCATGGGACTGGTTGGAATATTTAGGAGAGCTTTCAAACAACACGGATTATGATTGGTACTTAAAGCCCCATCCAATTGAGAAAGAATTGGGGGATAAATTGATAGAAGAATATGTGGAAAGGTATCCCAATATAAAGTTGTTACCCAAATTTGTCTCACCCATTCAATTAAAAAAGGAAGGAATGAAATTTGCATTAACGATTCATGGAAGCATCGGGTATGAATATCCGCTAATCGGCATCGACGTGATTAATGCCGGATATAATCCTCATATTGCATTTGATTTTGACTGGAATCCGAAAAGTAAAGAAGAATATGAACACATATTGATGAACCTGCAGACAGCTGAAAAAACAATAGATAAAGAAGAAATATATCAATTTTATTGTATTCATTTTGGGTATTATATTCCGCGGAGACAAGATTTGATGAATGTATTTTTCAAAGATTCGAGATTACAAGATGTAAGAGGATTAGTTGGCAGTAAAACAAAATATACTACGGATCTATTTAAATATTATATGGAGGAAACATCAGAAACCCGACATGAAGAATTGAAAAAAATATATGCGGATTTATTTAAAGATATGGATCAATACAAAGAAGGGGTTTTCTATAAACGTGGATTGATGTAAGGAAGGATCGTTATGCATAAATCATCATACTTAAGAATGGAATATTTGCTCCAGTATTACTCTTGTCTTTTAGAAGAACGCGAGAAACCAATCAAAGTATTAGATATAGGAAGTTACGATCAAAATGGTACCTATAAGGATTTGTTTCAAAAAGAAAGATACAACTATCTGGGCTTGGATTTGAGTCCGGGACCGAATGTGGATATTGTGCCTGAAAACATTTACTCGTGGAAAGAATTAAACAGTGAAATGTTTGATTTGGTGATCAGCGGACAGGTATTTGAACATATCGCATATCCATGGCTGACGATGCAGGAGATTGGAAGAGTGCTGAAGCCTTCCGGCGTGGGAATTATTATAGCGCCGAATTCCGGGAGAGAACATAAAGCGCCCATGGATTGTTATCGATTTTTTGCAGATGGATTGAGAGCTTTGGCTGAATGGGCGGGTTTTTATGTATGGCATGCAGGCGTAGCAGGAGTACCTGACATACAAGGAACGGATGATTGGATCAGCGAATGGAATGATGCGACTTTGGTGATACAAAAGCCGCCCAAAAGTATGAAAGCGATGAAAGAACCTTTTCCCTATGAAAGACGGTGCATGATAGATGGAACGGTAGCGGATAATTATAAAAATATGGAGATAGCTATTTTTGAAAATAAAAGAAAGTTTTCCAAGGATAAGCAATTTATTATTTGGGGAGCGGGAAAAACGGGAAAAGATGCTTTCCGGATTATCGGAGAAAAGAATGTATATTGTTTTGCAGATAATGCAGCGGATAAATACGAAACAGATGTATGTGGAAAACGCGTGATTGATTATAACGAGTTTAAAAAGGTAAACAAAGATTATAACTGCCTGATTGCGGCAACGTATGAAGCTTCCGCAGAGATAGCGTCTCAGTTGCGAAAAGACGATATTGAATTTGGCACATTATATCCGACATTGATTTAGAGAGTTTGGGAGAATACATGAAAAAAAGAGCTGTTATATGGGGAACGGGCGGTACAGCGGAGAATTTTTTGAAAAGGCAGGGGCTGTATGCAGATTATCAGTTGGTTGCTTTTCTTGATAATGATAGTTCTAAGTGGGGAGAAGTATTTGGGAATGGTCTGTCAGTAGTTGCCCCGGATGCGTTAAAGGATATCGAATACGATACGATTATTATATGCTCAATTTATTATGAGAAAATTATAGAACAGCTGCAAAAGCTGGATGTGGATTTCACGAAAATCGTTACATACGAGAATCTTGAGCATGTATTTTGCCAAAAATTTATTGATAAATATCAAGCATCTGAGGATACAGAGATCCAGGCGATATTAAAGCTTTTTCAGCAAGGGAAGATCAATGTGTTGGGAGCACATATTTTAGAGGAGAAGCTTTCGGAAGTTTATCGAGATGAGGAAGACTATCCTTATATCGATTTTTTCGGGAAAAAAATGTATTTTCCTAAGGATTATTTGTTTGTTAAATACGGGAATAAGGAGTATGTACGAAACATCCTTGGCGAACAGGAGGATGGTTCTCCGCACAGATATCTCAAAGATACAGAACAGATACCCCATGGTGCCGTCGTTGTAGATGCCGGGGTGTGTGAAGGGAATTTTGCTTTACAGTACATTGATAAAGTGAAAAAGATATATTTGATAGAAGCCGATCCGAAGTGGATGGAAGTACTAAAAAGAACCTTTGCCGATTATCAGGATAAAGTCGTTTTTTGCGGTAAATTTTTATCAGGACGTGATAATGCATACGAAATCACTTTGGATTCTCTGGTGCCGGATTATGAAACTGTGGATTTTATAAAGATGGACATTGAGGGGGCAGAAGTGGATGCCCTTCTGGGTGCGAAGCGGGTTCTTGAGAACAGCGCTGCCAGATGCGCGATATGCAGTTATCACAGACAATATGATGAAAAATATATTTCATTTATTTTGAATGCTTATGGATATCAGACCAGCTATTCTGAGGGATATATGTGTTTTCCTTATGACGAAAATATAAGTGATACGATAGACTTGCGTCATGGAGTAGTATATGCGAAAAAACAGGAGGATTTTGAATGAAACTTTTATCCGTAATTGTTCCTGTATATAATGCAGAATTATATATTCGACAATGTATAGAAAGTATTCTTAATCAGACATATAGTCTTTTGGAATTGATATTGGTGGATGACGGTTCTACGGATGATTCGGGAAATATCTGTGATATTTATGAAAAAAAAGACGATAGGGTATCGGTCATTCATCAGAAGAACGGCGGCCCGCTGAGCGCCCGTTTCCATGGTCTCGTTCAGGCGAAGGGAGATTATGTTACATTTGTTGATGCAGACGATTGGATAAAACCAGAAACCTATGAAAAAGTAATGAATTTTGAGGAAGAAGCAGATGTTATTTCTTTTGGAATTATTCGTTATTTTGATGAGGAACACTTTTATGAAGATCCCCGTCTGGAAAACCAAATCTATGATAAAAGTATGATGCAATCAAAAATAATTCCGATCATGTTATGGGACGGAAAGTTGAATACTTGTGGAATCGATTCGAGTCTGTGCACAAAAATATTCAAGAAAAAACTTGTACAAAAACATGTGGAGAAAGCAGAAAAACTGCATATTTATTTTGGGCAAGATGTGGCAGTTACGTATCCGCTTTTGCTGGAAACCGAACGACTGATCAATCACAGAGAGTGTTTTTATTATCATCGGCAACGGGAAAAGGGAGTGGAATGGCCCTATTTTTCAGATAAAGAATTTTTTGACAAAGTATATCATTTGTATGTTTACTTGAAAGATGCTTTTCAGAAAAATGAACTTAGCAATGAACTACAGGAGCAATTAGATAAATATTACCGATCTTCTGTGAGCAGAAAGCAAAATAGCTATGACAAGACGGAGAACTTCGGTGAGTATGTGTTTCCTTATTGGACGATGCCGCCATCTTCGAAGGTGATTTTGTACGGTGCCGGAAAAATGGGAAACGTGTATAAAGAGATCAATGCTCAATGGCATTTTTGTCAAATTGTGCTGTGGGTGGATAAAAAAAGTTGTCTGACAGATGGAAGTGACAGTCCGCAGGCAGTCAGCAGCATTCATCATACGGAGTACGATTTTATACTAATAGCTGTGCAAAATCCTTTTCTTGCAGAAGAGATTAAAACAGAGCTTCAGAATATGGGAGTGCCAGGGAAAAAAATCATCTGGAGAGCGGTTGATGTGATGGGGCTAAATAAGCGATAGGCAGGATTCTGTACAGAAAAAGGACGGTGGCATGTTGAAAGACTTGATTCTTTTTGGTACCGGTGAAAAAGGGAAAAAATTATCGGCATTATTGGAACATTATGAAGTGGGAATCCAATATTGGCTGGATTCCGATTCGACAAAATGGAATAAGCTGTTAGATGGTAAAAAAATTTATCCACCGTGCAAAATCAGGGATGAAGATGACGCCAAAATCTGCATTTCGGCGACGGATACCGAAGAGGAAATGTATCATGCCATTCTCGATTATGGAGTGTCTAAAGAACGTATCGTGCCATTCGGACAGATGATAGTGAATGGTGTTTCTGCTCATTATGTGTGGAATAAACAAAATATTTTTTCAGACAGTCCCACTATCATTTTCGATTGCTCCAAAGGAATGCTATTGGGAGGGGTTGAGGCATGGAGCAAGAGTCTGCTAAAGGAATTAAAGAAAAGAGGACAAAGAGCATATTTGCTTTCTCCATGCGGAAACTATCCGATTGAAAATGAGATAAAACAAAACATGCTATGGGTAGATTCACAACCAAAAAATCTGTTTTCTTATGAGAATATAGAGAATATCATTACTGCGTTACAGCGAAAAATGCCGTGTGTCTTAATATCGAGTTTTCCGGGAGATATGTTGTTGGCCGCTTGCTGTTTGAAAAAAAGATATCCGGAATATGTAAGGATCTTTTCCGTGATTCATCAAGGAACTTCTGCGACTTGTAAGGAGCATGTAGAGCTGGAGCCATATATTGAAAAATATATAGCTGTGAGCAGGGATATTCAAGAAGAAATGGTGAAACGCGGGATTGAAAAGGATAAAGTGCTTCATATGACTTGTCCGGTGGATTGCATAGAACCTTATGTGAGAGATTATACTCGAGATAATAAAAAGGAACTAAGAATAGGATATGCGGGAAGAATAGAAGTAGCGCAGAAGAGAATGGATCAATTGCTTTCCCTGATAAAAGAGCTAGAAGAGCTTCATACGAATTACCATATGGAAATAGCTGGAAACGGAAGCTATCTAAGGCAACTAAAAGAACAAATAGAGCATAATGATTTGAGCCATAAGGTTACTTTGCTTGGAGAAATAAAAAGAAGGGAAATTGCTTCTTTTTGGTCAAAACAAGATGTTTGTGTGAATTTGTCGGATTTTGAGGGACGGAGCATTTCTATCATGGAAGCTATGAAGAATGGGGCAGTGCCTGTAGTAACCGCTACGTCCGGTGTGAAAGAGGACATTATACATGGGGAAAACGGGTATATGGTAGATATTGGAAACTATAAAGATATGGCAATGAAGATAGATTATCTTGCTAATAACAGACAATTGCTTTCTCTATTTGGGAATAAAGCGCATGAGATAATAACACAAAAAAGCAATAAGGATGTTCATATGAATTTTTGGAATAAGATATTGCAGAAAACAGACGTAGGTGGAAACGATGAAATGGATTAAAAAAGAGCATGAGTTCGATGAATATGCCCAGGTGATAACAGAGGAATTCGTAAAAAGGGATAGAAAGATATATATATTTGGAGCAGGACTCATTGGGCTGGAAGTCAGAGCTGTACTCGAAAAATATCAATGTTTTGCCGCATTTATTGATAATGATTGTAATAAACAACAGACAGGGCTAAAAGGCTCGGACGTCATTTCACTCGATAATTATAAAAAAAGGAATGAGAGAGGTTGGATTGTTATTGCCGCCGATACCAGTAATATACCGGCAATAGAAAAACAACTTTGTGAGTCTGGGTTAAAAAAGAGCGCAGATTTTTATGATTATCATGAGTTTTTGTATCAGGTTTTACCGGTTTTATCGATATATGAGTTCTCTTTATTATATATGGATCTTGCGCAGATCTCTTTGACAGAGCGATGCAGTCTGAAATGCAAAAATTGTGCCCATGGATGTTATGCCGTTGGTTCGGACAGCAAGGATATGGATATAGAGGCGGCTAAGAGAAGCGCAGATTGTTTGTTGCAAAAAGTAGATGTGATGAGAGAATTTGTATTGATTGGGGGAGAACCATTTCTCTATCAGGAGATAGCTTCAATCATAACCTATATCGGGGAGAAATACCGGGATAAAATGGTGATATTTTCCATAACAACAAACGGAACCATTATTCCGGGAAAACAAATAATCGATTTGTGTAGGAAATACAATGTTCTGATAAGGATTTCGAATTATTCTGCTCAATTAAGATATCTGGAAGCAAAATATGAAAAGCTTTGCGATATGTTAAGGCAAAATAAAGTATCCTATGTATTAGGTGAAAAAGAGTGGGAATGGAAGGATTATGGATTTGGAAAGGTAAACCGAAAGGGAACCGAAGATGAGTTGCGAAAGGTTTTTGACTGCTGCAATACCCAATGTAGAGAGGTACGAGAGAATCGGTTTTATTACTGCGTTATGGCAAGAAGTATATCGGAAAACTTGCAGTTAAATGTGGGAGAGAATGATTATTTGGATTTAAATACCTGTAACAAAAAACAGCTAATGGAATTTCAGTTAGGATATTCTGAAAAAGGGTATTTAGAGATGTGCAACTATTGTAATGGTGCGGATGCGGAAAACTATCCCATACCTCCGGCCGAGCAGATAGGATGAGAGATAAAATGAAGACATGGATAGCCTTTGGTGTGGGAATAAATTTTTATTCCTTTATAGAACGTCTGGATCCCATTTGTCCCATTGCGGCATTCAGTGATAATGACTGCCATAAATGGGGACAGTATTTGTTGGGTGATTCGAGAATCTGCATGAATCCGGAGATGCTCAAAACCTTGTCTCATCCGTTTGTGATCATTACGGCGGAGCGTGAGAGTAGCATACGGGCAATAGAAAAACAGTGTGACGAGTATGGAGTTCCCCATCAGAGGATAAAGGATTTTCTTGAGGATATAAAATTACGGCCAGTAAAATGCTGCTGGCCTCAAAAGATTCAGCAGCGCAGGATTCATAAATTTATTGAGTTGCTGGTACACGGGACAACCGAGTGCAATTTTCACTGTGAATATTGCTATGTCTGGAGAAAAAACGAATTTACTCCCGGAAAAGAGACGTCCGAGCATACGCCGAAAGAGATTCGGAGTGCATTATCTTTAAAAAAGCTGGGAGGTCCTTGTCATATAAACATTTGTGCCTTGGGAGAGACCTTGCTGTCAAAAGATATTGTCAGTCTGACCTATGAATTGCTGGAGGAGGGGCATTATCTTTCGATCATTACCAATGGCACGATTACACCGAAAATTGATGAGATTCTCCGTTTTCCACAGGGATTTCTGGAACGTATGTTTTTTAAACTTTCGTTTCACTATGCCGAGCTGAACCGGACGAGACTTTCAGCGGTTTTCTGGAAAAATGTGGAAAAGATCAAAAACTCTCCTTGCTCTTATTCGATAGAGATCACGCCCTGCGATAGCTTAATTCAGGAGATCGATCGCGTGAAAGAAGAATTTGAGGATAAAGCCGGCGGGGCTATGCCACATATTACATTTACACGTGATGCCGAGAAAGAGGGTTTGGATCTATTGTCAGATCTTTCTTTGGAAGAGTACAAAAATACCTGGAGTGTGTTTCATTCCGATTTGTTTGCATTAAAATGTAGATTATATAAAAAGAAGATAGAGCAGTTTTGCTATGCAGGGAATTGGAGTTATCGAATCAATCTGGTAAATGGAAATCTGCAAAGCTGCTATCGGCAGGAATTACGGGGAACCATATTTGACCGTGAGCAGAAAGTGCTGCCGCTTCTTACGGTTGGACAGAGCTGCCGAATGGATTATTGTTTTAATAATCATGCGTTTTTGGCGTGGGGAGATGTCCCTGAATTGCCTTGTGAAAATTATCTGAAAGTACGGGATCGGGTGTCTGAAAACGGATTTCATTGGGTGAAGGATTCCTATGCGGCGTTTATGGGCCAGAAATTGTATGACAACAATTTTGCCTATCGGGATCGATGGTCTGATTATGAGCGATTATTTGAAGTTGGCAGACGTCCCGCCTTTATTTTATTGAATAGCCCAGATTATGGGAATTTGGGAGATCATGCGATTGCTTATGCAGAAAGAAAATTGTTTGAAAGATTATTTCCGGATGTTGCATTGATTGAGATTTCCTGTGAGCAGTATATTCGGGAAAATCTGCTCCTCCAAAATGTCATACAGCAAGAGGATATTTTACTGGTAAATGGTGGTGGATATCTGGGATCGCTGTGGCTATGGCTGGAGGATATGACAAAAAATATCATAGAACAATATAAGGATAACCAGATTCTGATTTTTCCACAGACAATATATTTTGAGGATTCCTGTTTGGGAGAAACTGAAAAACAATCGTTATCAGAAGTGTTAAACAGTCATAAGAATTTGACGATCATGCTGAGAGATCGTCGGTCTTTCCAGACAGCTCAAGAATTACTAAAAGATTCGGTGAGACGATTGCTAGTTCCCGATATTGTACTGTCATTAAGCAGGAAACAGAATTGTATGCGTACAGGAAGTCTGGTCTGTCTGAGACAGGACAAAGAATCGAAAGGCTTTGATTCGGCTGCGATAGAAGAGATTCTGCGCCAGAAGGGGCTGGAGCCGGAATTTTTCAGCACGGTTTCAGAAGATGAAATTTATCTAGATAACCGGGAAATTTATCTCGGGCAATTATGGGATAAAATCAGCAGAGCCGAATTGATGGTGACGGACCGTCTGCATGCGGTTATTTTTTGCGTGATTACCGATACCCCTTGTATCGCTTTGAATAATATATCAGGAAAGGTGTTTGAATTAAAACATTGGCTGAAAAACGATTCATTGGTGATTTTTTGTGAGCAAACAGAGCAGCTGGAAAACTATGTGGAAAGAATCCAAAACAATCGAATCGAGGAGATCACGGCAAAAAACGATGGTCTGGAAATGGCACTGAAAGAATTGGAACATTATTTGAAGGAAAATTGCTTTTTATGAAAAATATATTATTACTCGGCGATTCCATTCGCCAGAATTATCAGGAATATGTAAAAACGAATTTATGTGAAAGGGCAAATGTCTATTATCCAAACGATAACGGGAGATTTTGCCAGTTTACCTTGAGGTATCTTCATGAGTGGGTGGGGGCTTTGTCGGAACATGGAAAAATAACCTTTGATGTCGTGCATTTTAATTGTGGATTATGGGATATTTTGCGCTTATCCAATGAAAATGCACCATTTACAGATGAGAAACAGTATGCGGTTCTTTTGGAACGCATGGTAAACAGAATCCGATATCTGTGTCCGGGCGCCACGGTGGTTTTTGCATTGACAACGGAGGTAATAGAACCAGGCTTTGAGCCGGGAGTCGAGATAGGTGAAAGACGAAATACGGATATCAGGCGGTATAATGAGATAGCCAGGGAAGTTTTCGGCGGCTTGAATATTGAAATTAATGACTTATGGAGTGTTTCGAAAAATCTTCCGCCGGAAGCACATTCGGATATGGTGCATTTTGAAACACCAATGGGAATGCAGGCATTGGGAGATTGGGTTGTCAGGTGCCTGGAGAAATATTGTTGAAAAATGAGAGGCAAGAAAATATTATGGTGAAGGTATCGGTAATCGTACCTGTATATAACACAGAACATATGCTAAAAGCATGTATAGACAGTTTGCTTCATCAGACATTACAAGAGATAGAGCTTATTTTTGTCGATGACGGTTCTACCGATGGCTCCCTTGACATGTTACATCAATATCGACAAAAAGACAGGCGAATCCGGATCCTTTCTAACAAAAAAAATATGGGAGGAGCGATTGCCAGAAACAAAGGATTATCTGTAGCTAGTGGAAAGTATATACAGTTTGTTGATTCGGATGATTATATAGAGCGGGATACGCTGGAAAGTTTGTACCGCATATCTGAGCAAAATCACGCAGAATTGTGTTATATGGGGATGCAATTTCATCTGGAAAAAGGAGTGGAGGAGTTAAAGGCACAAAACCGGATCCGGGGAAAGTATCCGGGGGTTTATGATGGAAAGGTATTGTTGGGAAAGTTTATAGAAAATAATGAATTTTTTTTGTATCTTTGTTCTGTTTTTTACAGGCGTTCTTTTTTGGAAGCGCATGAATTGAACTTTAGAAATCTTTTTGTGGGAGAAGGAGGAAATCTGATCCTACGTTCCTTGTGCCATGCCAAACGAGTGGTGGTTTGCCCAGAAAAATATTATCATTATCGGATTCATGGAAAATCAGTAATGCATAGTGCAAATACAAAAAAAGAGTTGTTGACAGGGCAGATTGTTCAGTTTATTGATGTTTTGCATTATTTTTCACAAGAAGAGAATGCCCCCAGTCTGGCCATTTTTTTAGAAAAATTGTGGAAGGAAGTAGCGGGAGGGATACAAAACTTATCGAAAACAGAGCGCTTAGAAATAGAGCATAGATTGGAGACGGGATTTGCCAAGTATATTTTTTATATGCTACAGCAAAAAAAACAGTCTTATGGAATTACATTTGACGAAAATGTGTTAAAACGCATTGAGAAGAAAGCGTCGGTTATTATCTATGGGGCCGGGTATGCGTCGCGGGAAATGTTGGAATTGCTAAATCAATATGACATTGCGATCGTTGGCTTTGCTGTTACAGAGCGTCGAACTGACCGGACAAGTCTGTATGGACATCCTATCTATGAGATTCAGGAATTGATCCAATATAAGGATTCAGCGATGGTATTGGTAGCAGCAAACATAATTTATAATCAGCAGATTCAAAGCACATTGGAACAATGGGGATTTCAGGATTATATCTTTTTAAATGTAGAGATATAAAATTATAATTCAAGATAACTCAGGAGAGGCGGAAATGACAGGTGAGGCGGAGGTTTCTGTAATCGTTCCTATTTATAACATTGACCAATATATTGAGCAATGCATTTCAAGTATTATAATGCAGACTTATGACAAGTTGCAAATCGTCCTGGTGGACGATGGTTCTACAGATAGAAGTGGACAGATTTGTGATCAGTATCAAAAAAAGGATGTTCGTATTGTTGTTATTCACAAACAGAATGAAGGGTTGGTCCCGGCAAGAAAGACCGGTTTGCTGGCGGCAACAGGAAAATATATCTGTTATGTGGATGGGGACGACTGGATAGAGCCAGATTTCATTGAACACCTGTTAGCAGGTATGGAACGGGCAGGAACCGAGCTGAGTGTAGCGGATTATTTTTGTGATATGGAAGAATATTCCTGGAAAGTGCAAGAGCGACAACAGGCTGGGGTTTATGATACAAAAGAGCTGATTTCAACAATGTTATATACCGGAGAGTTCTACGAATTTGGGATCAGCCAGTTTGTTTGGGCAAAGCTATTTCGGAGAGACGTATTGTATGAGATTCAGATGCAGGTGGATGATCGGATTTTTTGTGGGGAAGACGTGGCCGTCACGTATCCTTATATTTTAAAAACGCGAAAGATATGTTTTTTAAGTTATGCAGGTTATCATTATCGACAACGAAGAGGCTCCATGACAAGCGGCTATGATGCGAACGAGCAAATGAGAAATCGGATTTTGATTCGGTATTTAGCTGATATCTTTCAAAGTTCTGCCTATGCGGATAATCTCTATAGACAGCTGAACCAATATGCAAAAAACTTGTTTCTGGCAAGACAAATCGATTGTTTTGACACACCAAAGGGGAGGGGACTTCTGACTCCGTATGGGGGATTGCCGGAAAATGCCCGTGTTGTCATCTATGGTGCGGGAAAACTAGGGCAGAGTATATATGGTTATCTAGAACGCCAGACATCCGTTACAATCATAGATTGGGTGGATAAAAATTATAAAAGATATCAAAAAGGTGACAGGAAAGTAAATAGTCCCGAAAACCTGAAACAATTCGATATATCTTCCTATGACTGGGTGATTATCGGGGTTTGTAGTGAGAAAACAGCGGAAAAGATTAAGGAATATTTGATAGAATTACATATAGATAAAGAAAAAATAAAGTGGTTAAGGAAAGCGTTTATACAAGAAAAAACATGGATATTGGACACATGAAGATTGTTATAGCCAGACGTAGGATAGGTAAAGTGCAGAGGAAAGAATATGAAGAATCAAACGGAAAAGGTAGAGCAAGTGATTTATATTGTTGGAGCCCATTCCAGGGGGCGAACATTGGGAATGTATCTGACAAAATTATATCCAGATATAAAGATTGCCGCATATTTATATGATAATGATGAGCCAAATCAGGACGAAATAGATGGGATTCCGGTGATTCATTTTGATGAAAACACGAAATTTCCGTCTGACAGGCTGGTATATCTTGGGACAAGAGGAATATATCATCAGAAATTGATTAAAAAATTGCACAATATGGGTATGGAGAAGATCATTCCGGTTACTCCCGAGTTCGATCGTAAGCTGCGCAATAGCTTTTTGGAACGCTATTTTGCGGAAAACGGCAGAGAATATTATAAGTTGGATGCAGCTGCAGATGCGGCGTGTATCTACATTGCAAGGTCTGTTTTTGACAAACCGTTGCAACAGGAGTATTCGTTGTCTGGATTTCAGAAAGAAATTCAAGTTGGCGCAGAACTGACGGATCAACGCATTTGTGATCTGACAGATAATAAAGGGGAACATATATCAGAAAAAAACAAGCAGTTCTGTGAATTGACGGCGCTTTACTGGATCTGGAAAAATGCCAGGCAAGATGTCGTAGGTTTGGAGCATTACCGGAGACATTTTCTTTTGCAGGAAGGGTGGCTACAGGATATGAAGGAACGGTGTATTGATGTGATTTTACCGACCCCACTTTATGTAGCGCCAAACATTGCACAGAATTATAAAGAAAGACATGTAGCCTCCGACTGGGACTTTATGATGGATTATATGAGGAAAATTTATCCTGCTGATTATCGAAAGGCCGTTCGTTTTTTTGACATGAATTTATATTCTCCTTGCAATATGTTTATTATGAAAAGACAAGTGTTGCATGAATTATGTTCATGGCTTTTTCCTATTTTATTTATTTGTGCAGAGCACGGTGGGGAAAGGAAAGATGGTTACCAGAACCGGTATCCAGGATTTTTATCTGAAAGGCTGATGACTTTTTTCTTTGAAAAAAACCGAAATGAATATCGAATTGCCTATGCAGATAAAGATTTTCTAAATTGATTTATCGCAATTTATAAAGATGGGAGAGAACGGAAATGGACTTTGAATTGACAGCCTCTATGATGTGTGCCAACTATGGCAATCTGGAGAAGGAAGTGAGAGATTTGGATGAGGGAGGGATCGATTCCTTTCATATTGATATTATGGACGGGCGATATGTGCCTAATTTTGCCATGTCTTTAAACGATATGCGTTACATAGCGAAAGCTTCAGAAAAACCTTTGGATGTACATCTGATGATCGAGCATCCGAATAATTGTATCGGATTGTTTCTTTCTAGTTTGCGTAAAGGAGATACCGTATATATCCATCCAGAAGCGGAGTATCATCCATCTACCACTCTGCAGAGTATTATTAATGCGGGAATGATTCCGGGAATTGCCATCAATCCAGGGACTTCGGTAGAGACCGTGATGGAAATGCTGCGAATTGTCAAGAAAGTATTGGTCATGTCGGTAAATCCGGGCAATGCGGGACAGATGTATCTGCCTTATGTGGGAAAGAAAATTACGAAGCTTCTTGCGCTAAAAGAAGATATGGATTTTGAGATCTATTGGGATGGGGCCTGCAGCGCAGATAAGATTCTGGAATATGCCCCGAAAGGTGTGAAGGGATTTGTTCTGGGAACAACATTGCTGTTTGGGAAGGGAAGACCCTATGGAGAGACCTTGCAGAATATTCGAGATTTGAAATTTTAATCGGTTGGGAAATTTTTTGTTTTTGCTGTAAAGTGAAAATATAAATGAGGATTTTGCTATGCTTCGGTGAAGGGAGTTCTACTGGACCGAAGCTTTTTGCTACGCAAATAGTTGTAATATAATGTGAGAAATTTCTGTTGATTTATAAAACATTATTTAGTATAGTAAGGAGGGAATGGAAAGACTGTTTTTAGAATGGGAGAGGAGAACGGTATGATTAAAGTGGCAGTAGATGCGATGGGTGGCGATCATGCCCCTGGTGAGATTGTAAAGGGTGTGGTAGATGCGGTATCCCACAGAGCGGACATTCAGGTTCTATTGGTGGGGAAGGAGGATATGGTGACGAAGGAACTTTCTCGGCATACATATCCAAAGAAACAGGTACTGCTGATTCCAGCATCGGAGGTGATTGAGACAGAAGAGCCACCCGTCAATGCCGTGCGCCGGAAGAAGGATTCGTCGATTGTAGTAGGGATGAATCTGGTAAAGGCCGGGGAAGCGGATGCCTTTGTGTCTGCTGGAAGCTCCGGGGCGATTCTGGTCGGCGGCCAGGTGATCGTTGGCCGTCTAAAAGGGGTGGAACGACCGCCTTTTGGGGCTCTGATTCCTACAGAAAAGGGAGTTTCTCTGCTGTTGGACAGCGGTGCAAATGTGGATGCCCGCCCTTCTCATCTGGTACAGTTTGCCCGAATGGGAGCGATCTATATGGAGCATGTGATTGGGATTCCCAAACCGCGCGTAGGGATTGTCAACATTGGCGCCGAGGAGGAGAAAGGCAATGCCTTGGTAAAAGAAACGTTTCCTCTGCTGAAAGAATGCCAGGATATCAACTTTACCGGCAGTATTGAGGCCCGAGAGATCCCTCATGGAGGAGCTGATGTAATCGTGTGTGAGGCATTTACCGGTAATGTAATTTTAAAACTTTATGAAGGAACTGGGGCTACTTTGATATCGATGGTGAAGAAGGGGATGATGAGCAGCCTTCGCAGTAAGTTGGGGGCATTGCTAGTGAAACCGGCCTTGAAGGAGACATTGAAAGCGTTCGATGCATCCCGGTACGGCGGGGCGCCGCTTCTGGGATTGAAGGGGCTGGTAGTGAAGACTCACGGCAGTGCGGGAGCTCGGGAAGTAAGCAATTCTATCATCCAGTGCGTGACATTTAAGGAACAGAAAATTAACGAGAAAATTAAAGAAAGCCTGGAAATTGGAGAATCGTGAGTAACAGTTCAATATTTGAACTGCCACAAAATTAAGAAAGAAAGGGGGGAAAAGGATGGAATTTGAGAAGCTGCAGGGAATTATTGCCGAGGTGTTGAATGTGGAGACAGGAGAAATTACACTGGACACCACATTTGTAGAAGATCTGGGTGCGGATTCACTGGACATTTTTCAGATTGTTATGGGAATCGAAGAGGAATTTGATATTGAGATACCCAGCGACGCGGCGGAACAGATCGTTACAGTGGGTGATGCAGTGGAACAGATTAAGAATGCACTAAACTAATGGAGAAGTGGTTTGCTGACTTGCTAGTGAGCAATCATGGAAAAAGAGTGCATACCAAATAGAAAGGGGGAGGGCGCGTCGCAGGAGAGCCTGGGTAGCGCCCTCTCCTTGTAAGACGGAAAGGGAAAGTATATGAATCGAGATTTGAAAGAATTAGAGGTGAGGATTGGCTATACGTTTCGGCAGAAAAAGCTGTTGCGTCAGGCTATGATTCATAGCTCTTTTGCCAATGAGCATCATATTGATAAGCTGAATTGTAATGAACGGCTAGAGTTTTTGGGGGATGCCGTTTTGGAGGTGGTATCCAGCGATTTTCTGTATTGGCAATATCCGGACAAGCCGGAAGGAGAGTTGACAAAGATTCGGGCCAGTCTGGTCTGCGAACCCACATTGGCCTATTGTGCATCAGAGATCGGATTGGGCGCTTATCTTTTCTTAGGAAAGGGGGAGGAAGCCACTGGCGGGAGAAGCCGGGATTCTGTAGTGTCGGATGCTATGGAGGCATTGATTGGGGCAATCTATCTGGATGGTGGTTTTGCTAATGCAAAAGAGTTCGTTCACCAGTTTGTGCTGAACGATTTAGAGCATAAGCAGCTCTTTTATGATAGCAAGACTATCCTGCAGGAAATCGTGCAGGCCGGGGAGGGCGGGCAACTTCTGGAATATGAGATACTAAAAGAAGATGGGCCCGATCATCGTAAGGTATTTGAAGTGATGGCTGTGCTCAATGGAGAGGAGATCGGCAGAGGAAGTGGCAGGACCAAGAAAGCAGCAGAGCAGGTTGCCGCCTACCGGGGAATACTGAAACTGAAGGAGCATATATGTACTTAAAGAGTATCGAGATACAGGGGTTCAAATCCTTTGCCAACAAGATTACTTTTGAATTTCATAATGGCATTACCGGGATTGTGGGTCCGAATGGCAGCGGCAAAAGTAATGTGGCAGATGCGGTTCGCTGGGTTTTAGGAGAACAGCGCATCAAGCAGTTGCGGGGCGCCAGTATGCAGGATGTGATTTTTGCCGGCACGGAGCTGCGAAAGCCCCAGGGGTTTGCTTACGTGGCAATTACTTTGGATAATTCCGATCATCAACTGACCATCGACTATGATGAAGTAACGGTTGCTCGTCGCTTATACCGTTCCGGGGAGAGCGAATATCGGATTAATGGCAGTGCTTGCCGGCTGAAGGATATCAATGAGCTGTTTTATGATACCGGAATTGGCAAGGAGGGATACTCGATCATCGGCCAGGGCCAGATTGATAAAATTCTCAGTGGAAAACCGGAGGAACGGCGGGAGTTGTTTGATGAGGCTGCCGGGATTGTCAAATTTAAGCGGCGCAAGCTGATAGCTCAGAAGAAGTTAGAGGATGAGAAGCAGAATCTGGTGCGGGTCAGCGATATTCTGGCGGAGTTGGAAAAACAGGTGGGTCCTCTGGCCAGACAATCCGAAGCCGCCCGGAAATATTTGAATCTGAAGGAGCAACTTAAGACTTATGATGTCAATCTTTTTTTGATGGAATCGGAGGGCATTCGGACTCAGTTAAGTGAAGTGGAGAAAAAAGAAACGATTGTGTCTCAGGATATGCGGGAAGCAGCTCAGCAAACGGAGGAGGAAAAAGCTACCTATGATCGGTTGGAACAGGAACTGAGTCGGTTGGAAGAAGAAATCGGTGAAAAGCGAGAGCGGCTAGGCCAGGCAGAGATGGAGAAGGGAAATCTGGAAGGCCAGATTAATGTGCTTCACGAGCAGATTAATACAGAACGAATGAATGCCGATCACATCAATGCTCGCATAGAGTCTATTCAGAGAGAACGAGAGCAAAAAGAGCGGCAGGTTGTTGATTATGAAAAGGACAGTGCTGAGATTCGAAAGCAGGCGGCGCTCAGCAATCAGGAGCTTTTGCTGGCAGAGGAACGATTGCGTCAGGAAGATGAAACGATTATGCTGTTAGATCAGCGGATTGAGGCGGGAAAAGGCAATATTATTGATAGTCTAAATGAAAAAGCATCCTTGACAGCCAGAGAACAGCGCTATGAAGCCATGTTAGAGCAGGTACAGGTGAGGCATTCTGAGGTATGCCAGCGACTTTTGCGCTACAAGAGCGACGAGTCAGTGCAGGAGGAACTGCAACAAAAGGAGCGACAGAAGCTGGAGATTTCCAGACAGCGGATGGAAGGATTACTGTCCGAACAGACCGATTGTGAAACGGAGATGGAGCGCTGTGAGCAGGAGGTGCGGCGGCTGACCCGAGGATTAAATGAAAAGCAGCAGGAGTACCAGAGAGCGACCACCCGCCTCGAATCTCTGCGGAATCTGGCGGAACGTTATGAGGGATACGGCAATAGTATTCGCAAGGTGATGGAGGTGCGGGACCGGGTTCATGGCATTCATGGCGTGGTGGCAGATCTGATCACGACAGAGCGGCAATATGAGATGGCGATTGAGACGGCTTTGGGTGGCAGTATTCAAAATGTGGTGACCGATTCAGAGCAGACGGCGAAGCAACTGATTGAATATTTAAAGAAAAATAAATATGGCCGAGTGACTTTTCTGCCATTGACCAGCATCGGGCAGCGAGGAGATTTTTCCCAGCCAGAAGTGCTTCGGGAGCCAGGAGTGATTGGCCTGGCCAGCGATCTGATTCAGGTTAAGCCACAATATCAGGTGTTGGCAAAATATCTTTTAGGCCGGGTGGTGGTGACGGCTACGATTGATCATGCCGTTGCTGTGGCCAGAAAATATAAATATTCTCTGCGGATTGTGACGTTGGAGGGCGAGCTGCTAAGCGCAGGGGGCTCGATGACGGGAGGTGCATTCAAAAATTCCAGTAATCTATTGGGAAGAAAACGGGAGCTAGAAGAATTGGATGGTATCTGCAAAAAGGTATTGTCTATAGCGGAGCGACTGCAAGAAGAGCTAAAGATGAATGAAGGAATGCTGGCAGAAAAAAGAGAAGAGTTGGGGAAGATTCGCGAAGCGTATCATCAGGAATCTCTGAATCAGAATACACTGGAGTTAAATGTTAGTCAATTGGAAGAAAAGAAGGAGGAAATTCAGGATTCTTCCCGGGATTTGGTACTGGAAAATCAACAATTGGAGGAACAGATTCGGGAGATTGAACAGAATCGTCAGCAGATTGCCCGGGATTCGGAACAATTGCGCCAGCAGAATGAGCAGGCAAATCAGGAGGTGGAACAACTTTCCGGACAGATGGAGAAAACCAGGCAAGTGAGAGAAACGCTAGCCCATGAGTTGGAAGAGATTCGTCTGCGGGCTGCCAGTTTAAAGCAACAGGTGGATTTCGTGATGGAGAATCTTCACCGAGTCAGGGAGGAGATTCAAAAACAGGAGGAAGAACTGGTGGGTTTGAAAACCGGAACCGGAGATTCCAGGTTGGCAATTGAGGAAAAACAACGGCAGATCGGAGAGCTGAGGGAACGCATTGAAGCGGCCATAGATCGTCGGGAACAGTTGACGAAAGCGTTAGAAGTGCTGGGAGCCGGAAAGGAGGAAAAGACCCGGGAACAAAAGAGTATTTTTCAGAAACGTGAAGAACTGACAGAGCGAATCAGTCATCTGGATAAAGATCTGTTCCGGCTGCAGAACCAGAAAGAGAAACTGGAGGAAAGGCTAGAGAATCATGTAAACTATATGTGGAGCGAATATGAACTGACCTTCACTACAGCAGAGCCTTTGCGGGATCCAGAGCTAACTGTGATTTCCGAGGTACGAACCCAGATTGAAAAGTTAAAGGGGGATATCCGGGCACTGGGGAGTGTTAATGTCAATGCGATTGAGGATTATAAGGAGATCTCTGGCCGTTATGAATTTATGAAGACCCAGCATGATGATTTGGTGGAGGCGGAACAGACTCTCTTGCAGATCATTGAAGAGTTGGATACCGGGATGAGGCGGCAGTTTGCAGAGAAGTTTAAGGAGATACGCAGCGAATTTGATCGGGTGTTTAAAGAATTGTTTGGCGGAGGACACGGAACGTTGGATCTGATGGAAGGTGAAGATATTCTGGAAGCAGGAATACAAATCATTGCCCAGCCGCCAGGAAAAAAACTGCAGAATATGATGCAGCTGTCCGGAGGAGAAAAGGCCCTGACAGCGATATCCTTATTGTTTGCAATACAGAATCTGAAGCCATCCCCCTTTTGTTTGTTGGATGAGATTGAGGCAGCGTTAGATGATTCCAATGTCGAGAGGTTTGCAGGCTATCTGCATAAGCTGATTAAAAATACCCAGTTCATTGTGATTACGCATCGGCGGGGAACGATGGTAGCTTCGGATCGGCTTTATGGGATTACCATGCAGGAAAAGGGGGTATCCACACTGGTATCAGTGAATTTGATAGAGGATCAGCTGGAAGGATAGAAGCTGACAAGAAAGCGTTTGAACAATTAGAGACCGGAGGCAAAAGCTGGGGTTTTTGTCTGTGAAATATCAAAAAGGAGCATATCGGAAATGGAAGAGAAGAAAAGAGGATTTTTCAGCCGTCTGGTGGATGGACTAGCCAAGACCAGAGATAATATTGTGTCCGGAATGGACTCCATCTTCAGTGGATTTTCAGCGATTGATGAGGATTTTTATGAAGAGCTGGAAGAGACTCTGATCATGGGGGATCTGGGAATGAAGACCACCATGTCGATTATGGAGGATCTACGCAGACGGGTAAAGGAACAACACATTAAGGAGCCAGGAGAATGCCGTCAGTTGTTGATCGACTCCATCAAAGATCAGATGAATCTGGGAGAAAATGCCTACGAATTTGAGAACCGTACCTCGGTGGTGCTGGTAATTGGGGTCAATGGAGTGGGAAAGACCACTTCTGTGGGGAAGTTGGCGGGCCAGTTGAAAGATGACGGTAAGCGAGTGATTTTGGCAGCAGCAGATACCTTCCGGGCGGCGGCAATTGAGCAGCTGACGGAGTGGGCCAATCGGGCCGGGGTGGAGATTATCGCCCAACAGGAAGGATCGGATCCGGCGGCAGTGATTTATGACGCGGTGGCGGCGGCGAAGTCCCGAAAGGCGGATGTGCTGATCTGTGATACGGCGGGACGGCTTCATAATAAGAAGAATTTGATGGAGGAGTTAAGAAAAATTAACCGGATCATTGATAAGGAATATCCGGGCGCTTACCGGGAAACATTGGTGGTGTTAGATGGAACCACAGGACAAAATGCGCTTTCCCAAGCCAGACAATTTATGGAGGTGGCAGACATTACCGGAATTATTTTAACAAAGCTGGATGGGACAGCGAAAGGCGGGATTGCGGTGGCGATTCAGTCGGAGTTAGGGATTCCAGTGAAATATGTGGGGGTTGGAGAAACGATTGACGATCTGCAAAAGTTTAATTCGGGAGATTTTGTGAATGCATTGTTTCAAGTGAGAGAAAGTTGATTTTATCAAAGGTTTTGCCATGAATATAATTTTAGAAAAGAGGAAACAAGGATGGAAGAACTGACATTAGAGAAATTTGAGGAAGCTTCAGAGGAGGTACAAAAGGTTACTCAGGAGACCAAGCTGGTATATAGTGAGTACTTTTCGGCCCAGACAGGAAACAAGATTTATTTTAAGCCGGAGAACATGCAATATACCGGAGCTTATAAGGTTCGGGGAGCTTTTTATAAGATCAGCACTTTAAGTTTAGAGGAAAAAGAGCGGGGGCTGATCACTGCGTCGGCAGGGAATCATGCACAGGGGGTGGCTTATGCTGCGAAGTTAGCCGGGATCCGGGCAGTGATTGTAATGCCTACGACTACACCGCTTATTAAAGTGAACCGTACGAAAAACTATGGAGCAGAGGTGGTTCTTTATGGAAATGATTTTGATGAAGCCTGTTCCCATGCCTACCATTTAGCGGAGGAGCAAGGCTATACCTTTGTCCATCCTTTTGACGACCTTGACGTGGCGGCAGGCCAGGGCAGTATTGCCATGGAAATTATCAAAGAGTTGCCCACAGTAGATTATATTTTGGTGCCAGTGGGAGGAGGGGGCTTGTGTACCGGAGTGTCCACCTTGGCAAAACTGTTGAATCCCAAGATTAAAGTGATTGCAATAGAGCCATCGGGAGCCAATTGTTTGCAGGCATCTTTGAAGGCAGGAAAAGTAATGACGCTTCCCACGGTAAGTACAATCGCAGACGGTACAGCGGTACACCGTCCGGGGGAGAAGCTATTTCCCTATTTGCAGGAAAATGTGGATGATGTGATAACAATTGAGGATTCGGAGTTGATTGTGGCATTTTTGGATATGGTAGAAAACCATAAAATGATTGTGGAGAATTCGGGACTGCTGACGGTGGCAGCATTGAAACATATGGATGTGAAGAAGAAAAAAATCGTATCAATCTTGAGTGGCGGGAATATGGACGTGATTACTATGTCCTCCGTAGTGCAGCATGGGCTGATTCAACGGGATCGGATCTTTACGGTGTCAGTTCTGCTGCCGGATAAGCCAGGAGAATTGGCGAAAGTTTCCTCTTTGCTGGCAGAGGAAAAGGGAAATGTTATCAAATTGGAGCATAACCAGTTTATTAGTATCAACCGGAATGCGGCAGTAGAATTACGAATTACCCTGGAAGCAGAGGGAACGATTCACAAAAATCAGATTGTTCAGCGGTTGAATGATGAGGGATACCGGCCCAAATTGGTAAAATCAAAGGGAATGTAAAAACAAGAAATAAGGATCAGGGGAGGAACTTATGCAAGAGGAATATGAGGAAGAGGAACAGGTAAAGGAACAACACAAGCCTGGAGAACCTGGGCATACTGACTGGAGGAAGACGCCACTGGCAGATAATATCCATTATTTTATGAAGTGGACTTTCATATCTGTGATTATCGGTGTAACAGTGGGTGTGGTTGGCGCTGTATTTGGTCATGGGGTGATATTGGCTACAAGGCTGTGGCAACAATTTCATTGGACCGTTTTCTTTATGCCAGTGGCAGGATTGCTGATTGTGTGGCTCTATCAAATGGGACATGAAGAAAAGAATCGGGGAACGGATCTGATACTAGAGTCCGTATCGGCGCATCAGGAGATTCCGGTGATTACGGCACCTTTGATTTTTGTATCTTCCATTTTAAGTCATGCAGTCAGTGCGTCGGCAGGACGAGAAGGCGCGGCACTTCAGCTGGGCGGCGCTTTGGGGAATCTGACTGGAAAGATGATGCGGCTAGATGAAAGGGATCGGAAGATTGCGATTATGTGTGGGATGAGCGCCTGCTTTTCGGCTCTTTTTGGCACGCCGCTGGCCGCCGGGGTATTTTCCATGGAGGTGGTTAGTATCGGAATTATGTATTATGCGGCTTTGGTGCCTTGTTTATTTGCCTCCTTTATCGGTGCAGCAGTATCTGGAAGATTGGGACTGGTGGCGGAGCATTATGATATTGGTCTTGTGCCAGTTTTTGATTTTGAGGGAGCAGCATTGACGGTTCTTTTGGGAATTCTTTGTGCGATTGTAGGGATTTTTTTGTGTCAGGCTATGCACAAAAGCGGATCTTTATATCGGAAATATTTTCCCAGTCCTTATTGGCGGATATTGGCAGGAAGCGGAATCTTTATTGTTTTGACTATGATTTTCCGAAGTCGATTTTATAATGGGGGTGGTTTGCATCTGATCGAGCGCTGCTTTGAAGGGGAGACTGTGCCCTATTATGCGTTTGCGATCAAAATTCTGTTTACGGCTGTGGCATTGGGAGCTGGGTTTAAAGGTGGCGAAATTGTGCCGACACTTTGTGTGGGAGCTACCTTTGGCTATACGATGGCGGCGCTTTTGGGGATGCCTTCTGGACTTTGTACAGCAGTAGGAATGGCCTGTTTGTTCGTCAGTGTGACGAATTGTCCGGTTTCCACAATATTTATGGCATTTGAATTATTTGGTTTTGAAGGTATGCCTTTTTTTGCACTGGGAATTGCAATCAGCTTTACATTGTCAGGATATTATGGACTATATCATAGCCAAAAATTTGTATATTCGAAAATTCGGACAGAGTATATTGATCGGAAGTCAAATTAAATATAGTGATTTACAAAGAAAAAGGGAAGAGAAGGAAGAGGACAATCAGGGAGAACAAGAATATGAGAACATTGATTGAAAAGGCGGCTATAGTGACGATGGACGAAAATGAAAATATGTGGCCGGAAGGCTATGTCTTGTTTGACGAGGAAAGTATTCTGGCAGTGGGAGAGGGGAGCTGTAGCCAGGAGGCAGACTTGCGGATTGACGGAAAAGGCGGTATTTTAATGCCGGGGATGGTGAATGTCCACAGTCATATTTCCATGATGCCTTTTCGCTCGATGGGAGATGATTGCCCGGATCGTTTGCGGCGCTTTCTGTTCCCTCTTGAGTTGGCCGCCATGACTCCTGAGCTGGTGTATGCGGCGGCTCGCTATGCCGTTTGTGAACTCTTATTGTCCGGAGTGACCTCAGTGCTGGACATGTATTATTTTGAGGATCGGGTAGCCAGTGCCTGTGAAGAGATGGGGATTCGTGCCTGGGTGGGAGAGACTGTGATTGGTCAGGAAACCTGCGACAGCAAAAAGCCTTATGGAGGATTGGCCTTGTGTGAGGAGCTGATTCGCAAATGGAAGGGACACGACCGGATTCATCCGCTGGTGGCGCCCCATGCCACCAATACCAGCTCTCCCGAGATGCTGAAGGCTGCCTATGAATTGGCAGAAAAGTATCAGGTGCCTTATACGCTTCATGTCAGCGAAATGGATTATGAGATGCGTTATTTTGAAGAACAATATGGCAAGACGCCCGTGGCTTTTTTGCAGGAGCTGGGGGTACTGGGAAAAAGCACGATTGCGGTCCACTGTATTCACACAACGGACACAGATATTCAGATATTTGCCAGAACGGGGACAAAGGTGGCTCATTGCCCAGGATCTAATACCAAGGCAGGAAAAGGGATCTGTCCGGTATTGGACATGAGAGGAGCGGGCGTGAGCGTAGGTGTGGGGACGGATGGTCCATCTTCTGGAAATACGCTGGATTTGTTTACGCAATTGAAAATGATTGCCTGTTTTCAAAAAACAAAATATCGGGATCGCAGTGCATTTCCGGCAAAAGAGATTGTAGCGTTGGGGACCATGGAGGGAGCTCGGGTGTTAGGAGCGGAGAAAGAGATTGGCTCTATCGAGGTGGGAAAGCGGGCGGATCTGGTGCTTCTGGAAACACAATCGGCCAATATGTTTCCGGTTTATAATCCGTATTCGGTGATTGTATATTCTGCCAATGCATCGAATGTAGACAGCGTATGGGTACAAGGGCGACAACTGGTACGAGGACATCAGCTGGTGGAGGCAGATTTGACAGCGGAGAGACGACGTTTGTGGCTGGAAATGGCAGAATTTCAAAAACAGGCAAAACAATATCAGAATGAGATATGATAAAACCCGTTGACATTTTCTGACAGGAATGATATTTTATTTTTATAAAATTTCATTAAAAATGTATCAAAAGAAAGGTGGGAATCCCCTTGCTTGAGAAGAAAACCAATATTTACTGGCTGTTTATTCTGCCAGGCTGTCTGTTCCTAGCATTCTTTATGCTGATACCATTGTTTTCTTTGCTATTTAAATCCTTTGTGGATGAGGGCGGTGCGTTTTCTCTGGTGAATTATCTAACGCTGATGGAGAGCACTTATTTTAAACAAGTATTCTGGCGAAGTATTCGCCTGAGCCTTATCAGTACCGCTGCCTGTGCCATATTAGGCTTTCCCACAGCTTATTATATTTCCAAATATTCAAAAAACAAAGGAGTTTTGATGGCGCTGGCGGTATTCCCCATGTTTACCAGTCCGGTTATCCGTTCTTTCAGCTGGATGGTTCTGTTAGGAAAGAAAGGAATTGTCAATGAGCTGTTGGTAGAACTGGGAATTGTAGCAAAACCAATCAGTCTTTTGTATAATGAATTTTCTATGGTAGTTGGTTTTATTCAGCTGTTTTTGCCTCTGATGATTTTATCATTGATTGGGGTGATGGATAATATTTCTGAGGATTTGAATCTGGCGGCGGGAAGTCTAGGGGCGTCCCGGATGGGGATTTTTCGTCATGTAGTTTTGCCTCTCAGTATTCCCGGTTTAGTGACGGGAAGCGTGTTGGTGTTTACCGGATGTCTGACTGCCTATACGACGCCACAGCTTTTGGGAGGGACAGATACCCGCGTATTGGCAACGATGATTTATCAGCAGGCCATGTCTCTGGGAGATTGGACGCAGGCGTCTGTGGTGGCGGTAATTATGATTGTGGTGACAATTGCAGTATCTACGGTGATTAACAAGGTCAGCCGGAAACTGAATCCGACGATCTAAGGGAGGAAAAGGATATGGCGCTTTTGGAGTTGCAGGGCATTACTGCCGGATATGATAAGAATGTGATTTTGAAAGATCTGGACTTTCAGGTGGAGAAAGGGGAATTGGTATCGCTGCTGGGATCGAGTGGCTGCGGGAAGACGACGACGCTGCGATTGATTGCGGGATTTTCCACCCCGATGTCGGGGAAGTTTATGTTTGGCGAGAAGGATTATACGCAGGTGCCTCTTAACAAGCGGAATTTTGGGTTTGTATTCCAAAGCTATGCACTATTCCCCCATATGACGGTATTTGATAATGTGGCTTTTGGACTTAAGATGCGTAAGTTGCCGGCAGAGCAGATCAAAAAAGAGGTTATGGAGATGTTAGAGACCGTGGATCTGGGAGGTTTTGAGAATCGGTTTCCCAAGGAAATGTCTGGTGGCCAGAGGCAACGAGTGGCGCTGGCCAGGGCTTTGGTGATCAAGCCAGATCTACTTTTATTGGACGAGCCCTTGAGTAATCTGGATGCCAAATTGCGAGTCAAGATGCGGGTGGAGATTCGCCGTCTTCAGCAGAAGTTCGGCTTTACGGCGATCTACGTGACGCATGATCAGGAGGAGTGTTTTGCGATTTCGGACAAAGTGGCGATTATGAACCATGGGGTGATTGAACAGATGGACAGTCCTTCTGTGATCTACAACCATCCGAAAACAGAATTTATTGCCCGTTTTGTTGGATTTGAGAATTTTATGGATTTAAAACCAGGCAACAGTGATGGCATTTATGTATTGTCAGATGGGAGTTCGATTCAGGCAGAAGGAGGGAGAAGCGAGTCTTCTATTCGTGCATGTATTCGACCGGAAGATATCCTGATTGTGCCAGAGGGGACAGAAGCGGTGAACCCTTTAGCGGGTGAAGTTATGGTAAGCACATTTCTGGGCAAACGCAATCAGTATAATGTGCGCACAGCGATTGGCGAGTTTGAGGTAAGTACGGATCAGGAGAGTGTCTATCGGATTGGCGATTCCGTGACACTGTCGCTGACTCCGGGTAAGATCATTTTGTTGTAGCCAAGTTTGGATGACAGTTCCGGCTGCTTGAATGGTTGTAAGTCCGGGAAAGGAAGTGTTCCGGCGTATTTGGCAGATGGAATGAGAATTGTCTTTTACGAGGGAACTTTCTTATAGAAAAGAAAAAGGAGAAAAAAAGATTATGAAAAAGAAATGGTTATGTGTTGGATTGGCGGCTGCCATGGTGTTTTCCCTGACAGCTTGCGGCGGTTCCGACAAAACAGAGACGACTGCTGCCACGACAGCTCCGGCAACAGAGACGAGTGAAGCAGAGACCAAGGCAGAGGGGGAAACGGATGCTTCCGAGGCGGCAGGCACAGAGATGCCTTCTTTTGAGGGGCAACAACTGAGGATTTCCACATTTTCCTTTAATGCAGAGTTGGTTCAGAAGAATATTTACGATCCTTTTATGGAAGCTACAGGCTGCGAGCTGATCGTGGATACGGGAAAGAACGCAGAGCGTGTGACCAAGATCAAGGAATCTCCGGAGAATTATGATATTGTGGTGATTGGAGATGCTTTTATCGCGGATCTGATTGATGCCGGATTGATCGATACCATCGATACGGCCAGCTTGACCAATTTAGATGCTATTTATGACAACGCGAAGGCTCCTTTTGGTGAGGGCTATGGTCCAGCCTACAGCTTTAACCGCCTGGGCATTGTATATGACAAGTCTACCTGTCCAATTGAGATCACTTCTTGGGCGGATTTGTGGAATCCGGAGTTGGCAGATTCCATCGCAATTCCGGATATTACTACTACTTCGGGTCCGCTGATGTATTATTCTGTGGCAAAGATGGCCGGACTGACTCCAGGAACGGATGATGAAGCAATCCTAGCAAAATTTGAGGAGTTAAAGCCCAATATTATGAAGACATATACCAGTGCCAACGACACCATCACCATGTTAAATCAGGGCGAGATTTCGGTTGCTGTATTGTTGGACTATTCCTATACGGCGGCTCAGTCTGCTTCTGATGACTATGTATGGGTGGATCCGGCAGAGGGCGTGTACAGCGGTTTTAATGCAGTAAATATCATTAAGGGATGCCAGAACAAGGAATTGGCGCAGGCATTTGTTGATTTCTATATTTCTCAGGAAGTACAGCTGGCTGAGGCTTTAGATGGAGTGGATGCTCCGGTAAGAACAGATGTTGAGTTGACTCCGGAACAGGCTGCTAATTTTACTTATGGGAAAGAAATGATCGATAACCTGCTGATCCCTGACTGGTCTGTGATCAATGCCAATAAGGCAGACTGGATTTCTAAATGGAATGAATTGTTCTCGGTTCAATAGGAGTCTCGTATAAAGGAGTTATCCATGAGAAAAAGCAAATCTTTGTTTTTTGTGACATTGCTGGTGTATGTGTTTTTGATAGGTCCGCTTTTGGTAATTATGGCGGCTTCCTTTAGCGATACCACATATCTGAAGTTTCCAGGAGAGGGATTTACCCTGCGTTGGTATCATCAGATCCTACAGGTAAAGAGTTTTGGAAGTGCGGCGAAAAATAGTATTATTATCGCTTTTGCGGGTACTTTTTTGGCGCTGCTTCTGGGGCTGCCGGCGGCGTATGCTTTGAATCGTTATCGTTTCAGGGGAAAGGAGCTGATCAAGAGTTTGTTTTTATCACCCGTATTGATTCCGGTGATTGTGTTAGGCTTTGTCATGCTCCGATATGTGGTGAATCGGTTTAAGTTGCCGGCGATGCCCAGCTTGCTGATCGGACATACGATCTTGTCCATTCCTTATGTGATGCGGGTTGTGACTTCTAGTTTAGCAAATTTTGATTTTTCCATGGAAGAGGCGGCAAGGATTTTGGGGGCAGGCAATATTTATACTTTTTTTCATATTTTGCTTCCGAATATCAAGTCAGGAATTGTATCCGCCTGCATTATGGCAGTGATCAACTCCTTTAATAACGTGTCTCTTTCGGCATTTCTGACCCAGGCTGGGGTATCTATGTTGCCGATTGAGATGATGGCCTATGTAGAGTACCATTTTGATCCGACCATTGCGGCCTTGGCGACATTATTGATGGTCATTACCCTGGGGGTGATGCTGGTGATCGAGAAAACGTTAGGATTGAAGAGTGTAGTATAAAATAAAGAAAGTGTGTTGGCAGAGGGTACGCCCTGGAGGAAGGAGCCGGAGAGCGGTCTGTCGGACAGGAATTTTTTCCCGTTTCGGGATTAAGAAAACCTAAAGTTTTTGAATTTTGCTAAAAACAAAACGAAAATACCCAAAAGCTTAAGGTTTTCTAAATCCCTGCAAAAGTCAAAAGTTCCTGTCCGACAGACCGCCCTCCGGCCCCTTCCTCCAGGGCTGAATATTTTTAGAATTGCAGACCATTCCCCGCTGCTTCCCGCTCCTTGTTCCATGGCGTATCTTCTGAGAAAATGAATTAAATAACATTGGCCTTGGGGGAGGAAGCTTTATACTTTATGCTTTATGCCTTAAGATATTGAGATAAGGCAGCGGGAAGCTGTTCGGCGGAAATCGTGGCGCCTGAGGTTTCCACCACAGCAGCCGATACAAGATTGGCGCAGGAAATGGCTTTCCGGAGAGAATAACCTTTCGTCAACAGAGCAAGTATGGTTCCGATATGGGCATCGCCGGCCCCGATCGTATCGACGACATGTTTGGCGGGAACCGAAGGGATGAAAAAGGTTTTTCCATCTTGTTCTTTGCAATAAGTTCCCTGTGCTCCGAGCGTGATGATGACCGTATTTCGGGTCTGAGCATAAAGAACCTCGGCAGCATTTTGAAAAGCAGAACAGCCGCTTAATGCCAGAGCCTCTTGTTCATTAATATGGAGAAGGGGATGAAGAGATAACATTCGTTGGGCTTTTTCAGAAGATAGAATCGCTCCCCGGGGGCCTGGAGCATAGCAGACTTTCAGGCATGGGTGTTCCTCTAGGTATTCAATCAGCTGCATTCCTGTAGATTCCTCAATTTCGAGGCCACAGATATAAACAAATTGATAGTCCTCAGCCGGATAAGAATCCATCCAGGATTTTTGAAATGTGTATTCTGCGCCGTGGACGGACAGAAAGGTGCGTTCTCCACCGGATTCCACCAGACAGTAACAGCAGCCATTTTCCTGATTCGGGACACGGACAGAAAGCGGAATCTGTAAAGCAGTAAGTTGATGAATTACATAATCGCCATAGATTCCGGTACCAATGGGGGTGATGAAGGTGTGAGGCGCATGGAAAAGGCGCATCATATGGGCAACATTGTAGGCGCAGCCGCCTAATGCCATCGTTTGGGAAGTAGGATGCAGGTTTTCTTCTGTCTTGGGCAGATGGTCGATGTGAATGATAATATCCACGCAGGTGGAACCGATAATGAGAGCTGGTTTCATGGAAATATCTCCTTTGTTTATGGAAGTATGATGGAAGATATTATACGATAGTTTTGCTGGTTATTCAATGGAAATGAGACAGTGAAATATTCTTGCAGAGTCGGATAAAATATGCTATGCTGTTAAAGGAAGAACAGACAGAAACAACAGCAGTTTTATCAGCATTTACTTGAATGAATACAGACAGAAGAGGGCTGATCGGGCAGCGAGTCGCTGTCTGAAAATAGTGATGTTAGGAAAGCCCCCTTCCCGCTCCAAGGTACTTGGCACCTTTCGGTGCTTAGCGCCGCCTGCAACGGCGTGCTGTACCTTTGCGCGGGCAGGGGAATCCTTATATAAGTGCTGTTGTTTTTGACTGTTTTTTATAAAGGTCATTTTGTCTTTTGAGAAGACTCAGGGAAAAGAAAATCGAGCGGGAAGAGTGACTGAGAAACAGCTTCCGCCGCCGGGATTGTCGGCAACCGTGATGGTTCCTCCATGAAGAATCGCTAATTCTTTGGCAATACTGAGTCCCAGGCCGAAGTGCTCTTTGCCACTGCGGGCCTTATCAGCACGATAGAAACGATCAAAGATGTAAGGCTGATTTTCTCTGGGGATACCGCAGCCTTGATCTTTCACTTGTATCACTAGATATCTGGAATGGTTGGCCAGGGAGACACAGATATGGATTGCTTTTTGGGCAGGGGTATAGAAAAGCGCGTTATCTAACAAAATAGAAAGGATTTGGCGGATACGTTCGGGATCTATCCAGATGCAGGGAATAGATTCTTCTGGCAGATCCAGATACAAAGTGATTTGTTTTTCATGACAGACAGGGAGAAATGCTTCATAGGTTTCGATGAGCAGAGTATCCACGTCTGTTTTTTGTGGATAAATATTCCAGGTTTTAGCATCAGCAGAGGCTAAAAGAAGCATGTCGTCGATCAGCCGGGACATGCGTGAACATTCTAAGTCCATGGTATGAAGAAGGGCTTCTTTCCTTTCTGGCGCGGCAAAAATAGCCGGAATTGCGGAACGCAGGACCGCTAAGGGGGAACGCAGCTCATGGGAAGCGGCGGCAATAAATTCTGCTTGTTTTCGATGATTATTGGCAATTGGTTGGAGAGACCAACCTACAAAATGCCAACTTACCAGGAGCAATCCCAGGATACCAACAGCTTCTAGTCCACAAAGGAGAAACAGAGTTTCTTTCAGAGATTGCCAGACTGGAGGAAGGTACATAAGAAAACACAAGCTGCGCACGCCGTTTTTGTGAGCGAGAACCAAAACCATAGCGTAATATTGTTCTTGAAAGTCTCCCTCTATGGTAAACAGATCGCTGGTGAGGGAGGAGGAAGAAACAGGAGCAGAAAAACAGACAATCCCCTGTTTTTCTGCTTGATTTTTTGTACGTTTAATCAGAGTCTGACGGCTAGTAGCAATATCCTGAGAACCTTGATAAAGAAAAGGGATACCATTTTCTTCAATGTGGATGATCGATTGCTGTTCCACCTCCAACTGAGCAAGAAAACTTTGGGAAAGAATCGTGTCTGACTGCAGCCGGAGGGATAGCATATTCCATGTGGAATAAAACCGTTCTAACTGTTCTTGTTTTGTTTCGTGGATACGGAGCATAAGAAAACTTGTCATAGCAAGAGTCAGAATCAGACCGGCAGTGAAGGTATAAAGCCAGGTAAGACGCAATTGAAGATGTTTCATGGTAAGTTCCTCATAATTTTTCCGTGACTTCTAAACGGTAGCCAATTCCATGGACAGTGGTAAGATGAACAGGCGCACCAATGGTTTTCAGACGGCGGCGGAGAAAATGGATGTAGTTGTCTAGATTACCTTCTTCCACCTCAGAACAGGCGCCCCATACATAGGAAAGAATCTGACTGCGGGGCAGAGTTCGTTGAGGGTTGCGTAGAAAAAATTCTATCAGGGAAGATTCTCGCTTAGAAAGTGTGAGAGAATCTGTACCGTATGTTAATAGTCGCTGTTCGGGATCGAAAGACAGACCGGCCAGAGATGGCCGACGGGAAGGCAGCAGAGAATGGGAACGTCTGGTTACGGCCCGGATCCGAGCCATCAGCTCTTCTACCGCAAAGGGTTTCACCAGATAATCATCGGCACCGGCATCCAACCCATCGATTCGGTCATGAAGTCTGTCTAGAGCAGTAGCCAGGATGACAGGAGTTCGGATATTCTGACGGCGCAAGGTCGCCAAAACACTCATACCATCCATTTCTGGCAGCATTCGATCCAGAATAATGGCATCATAGGGAGTGTTTTGTGCCAGAAAAAGGCCATCCGATCCGGTGTAGCAGGTGTCTGTTTCATAACCAGATGCTTTAAGCATAAGAGAAATATTTTCACAAAGTTCTTTGTCATCTTCAATCATTAGGATTCGCATGCGTACCTCCACCACAAAACTTTTTTGATTTAGTGTAACACAAAATTCTCTAAAAATCTTGGAAATTTTATTTTTAAGACGCGGTAAACGAAAGATTTTTATTATCGTTTATTAGCAATTTACTTTCTTTTTCAAGGCGTATCTTTTAAGACGACACAACCGTCTGAACAATTACAAAAGTTTGCTTACCAAAATTTTAATACAAGAATTTATTTGACGATTTTTACTGATTTTCCAGTTCTTTTAGAGAATCAAGTGATAGGATAAAAGAAAAAACAGAGAGAAGAGGAGGATAACGATGAGAGAAAGCAAAATCAGGTATTTGGTATCCATCGGCATGGCAATACTGCTGATGGTAGGCGCCCTGGCAGGTTGTGTGAAGGACGAAAAAAGCAATGAAATGGACATATCTACAGACGATGGAATCAGAGAGGAGCATTTGACAGACAAGGAGGATGAGTCAAAGACGGCTTTGGGGCGTTATGTAGAGCATGAGATGAGTATTCCAGAGGGAACGGAGGAAGATTCGCTGGTTGCCTTCTTCCGGGGACAAGAAGGCATTCTGGAATTATATACCGCAGCAAGGAGAGAGACAGGAGAATTAAAAGACGCAAAACGCTTTTTGTGGAAAGATGAGGGCTGGCAACAGGATGAAGGCTGGTGGGAGCGGGTGAAGCCGCAGGATCTTGCCGTTACGATTCGAAATGTGTTCTATGGACTGGATGGAAACTATTATTTTAGTGCCATGTCAGCAGAAGGCGATTATATTTATCATCTGTATCAAATTGGTTCAGATGGCAGTGGGGTAAGTGGCAACATCGTAGAACGGATACCGGAGGTTTTTACCCCTGATCCGAAAAAAGATTATGGGATCATTCCACCGAAGGTAGAGGTAGGTGTGGATGGAAACATTCTTATTCATGGCTTTGGCGATGCTGTTTGGTATCGTCCGGATGGTAAACGGATGTTTGCCATGGAAAAGTCGTGGGGAGGAATGTCAGAGTTTAGTACAGGGTATCTGACAGCAGAAGAATTTGTCACCACAACGGAGAAAGGAGTGATACGCTATCGTCTGGCGGACGGGCTTGCGATCGAGACGATCCCCAGCGCTTATGAGGCTGGCAGTGAGAATGGGGATGAGGGAATGGTGCTGTTTGGCGACGGTAAAGGAGGAATCTATTCTGCAGATGAACATGGATTGGCACATGTCAATGCCGGTGGGAGTCTGTGGGAGTTGGTGATTGATGGCAGTTTAAGCACATTGGGGATGCGAAATGTGTTTTTGCGAGAATTTCTGGCAGGAGACGACGAGGATTATTACGGTGCATTCTCAAAAAATGGTGGTAAAGGATTCTTGCTTTATCATTATGTCTATGACGCAAAAATGCCAGTTGCGCCACCGGTGAAATTGACGGTATATGGTCTGAGGGACAATTCGACAGTTCGTCAGACAGCAGCCTTATTCCAACAGGCACATCCTGAAGTATTGGTGGAGGTTTTGACGAGTGCGGATGCAAATGGAAATGTTTCAGAAGATATGATTCGGGCTTTGAATACAGAGCTTCTTGGTGGGACGGGCGCGGACGTGTTGATTTTAGATGATTTGCCGGTAAAATCTTATCAGGAGAAAGGCATTTTGCTGGACATGCGAGATATCTTTATCCGTCTGCAAAGGGAGAATCCTATGATGGAGCAGGTGCTGAAAAATTTCACCGAAGAGGACGGTGCGATCTATCAGATGCCTGCACGGATTGCGATGCCGCTGGCAATCGGTGAGGAATCGGCATTGCAGGCGCTGGCGGGGTTGGATGAGATGGCGGATTACCAGGAGCCGATACCACTTTTGGCAGTTGCTAATTATGAGAATTTGCTTCGTGAGGTGGCAAATCTACAGTATCCGGAGCTATTTGGTAACGGAGAGACGGATTTGACAGAGACAACAGGAAAAAAATATTTAGAGACGGTCAAACTTCTTGGTGAAAGAAATGGCGCAAAGAGCATGTTTACGGAAGAGGAGATGGAACGTTTTGGCATCAGCAATCATGTGGTTCAGACAGGAATTCTGGGAAGTAATATTCATTTTGATCAGAATTTATCTGGGTGTGGAATCGAAGAATTGAGAGGATTGCATGATGCGATGGTATTGCTGGCAGTGCAAAAAAAGCATCCAGAGTCTTTGGTGACTACGGTAAAACAGCTCTATTTTCCAAGAGTACTGGCAGGCGTTAATCAGGCGACGAAGCATCCGGAACTGGCAAAAGAATTTGTAGCCAGCCTGTTTTCTACGGAAGTGCAGCAAGAGGAATTTTTAGATGGATTTCCAGTGAATCTGGCCGCGCAGCAGATCATCTGTGAGCGGGATAATGATAATTATTCGATCGGTATTGGATATGGAGACTACCATATTTCGGCAAATTGGCCGAATCGGCAGGAGCGTGAGAAGATTTATGAACAGTTGCGGAAGGTTGAGACACCGGTTCAGATCGACGAGATCGTGATGAGGATGATAGTAGATGGCGCTGAGAATTATCTGAATGGAAAAGAGACTGTTGATCAGGCGGTTCATGCGATTCACAGTCGGATTACTTTGTATCAGGCGGAACAGGAGTAAAGAAAAGAAAATGGCGCAAAACAGAAAACGAATGTTGATAGGATTGTTTTTAGCACCCAGTCTGTGTGGCGTATTGGTGTTTCAACTGTTGCCGTTTGTCGATGTCTGGCATCGTTCTTTTCTAGATGCCATGGGCCGATCTTTTGTGGGCATGGAAAATTACAAAATGGTGTGGGGAAACGAAGCTTTTCGAATGGCAACAAGAAATACATTACATTTTTTGGCGGTGGCTATTCCCATGTTGGTGGCTGGTTCTCTGGTGCTGGCTTTGCTGGTTTATCGGTCAAGAGCCGGACAGCATATTTTTAAATCCAGCCTGGTGTTGCCAATGGCGATTCCGGCGGCGGCCATGGTTTTGGTGTGGCGAATCCTGTTTTGTCCGGATGGTTTTTTGAATCAGATATTGACTCAGATGACTGGAGAGGTATGGGAGATTGACTGGGTGCATAAAACAACAGCGTTTCCTATCCTGGTGATTACCTATCTTTGGAAAAATTCTGGCTATAACATGATGTTATGGCTGGCAGGACTTAGCGCAATTCCGGAAAGTCTGTATGATGCAGCACAGGTGGATGGGGCAGGAGAATTGACGCAGCTTTGTTATATCACTCTGCCGTGTTTGCGAGGAACGATGGGGTTGGTATTCGTGCTTTCGGTGGTGAATTGTTTCCGAGTGTATCGCGAGGCGTATCTTTTGGCTGGCAGTTATCCGGATCTATCTATTTATATGATTCCGCATCTGTTCAGCCACTGGTTTTTGACATTGGATATCCAGAAAATGAGCACAACTGCTGTTTTTCTGGTACTGGCAGCGATAGCTGTGGGCGGTTTCCCAATGTACATGGGGCGGATTGGCAGACGGGAATGACTGTGAGAAAAAATAGGAGAGGAGCAAGAAAGGAAAGCGATGGGAAGAAAAGCGAGAAAACGGGAGACCGTGATTTTGGTTTTGGTTAGTCTTTTGGTTTGGCTTCCGTTATTGTTGATGTTGACAGCTTCTTTGATGCCAGAAGACGAGCTTTTATGGCGTTATTTGTCACCTTTAGGAATTGGCAAGGCTCCGGTTCGCGTGACACTGCTTCCTTCCTATCTATCTCTGGAGGCATTTATTGAGCTTTTATTTCGTTCGCCAGGTTTTTTTGTGATGTTCTGGAATTCATGCATACAGACTTTTCCGTTGCTGCTTGGACAGCTGCTGGTGGGAGCGCCGGCGGCCTGGGCTTTTGCCCGCTTTTCATTTCCCGGAAGGCGATGGCTGTTCGGTCTTTATATTTTGCTGATGGTGCTGCCGTTTCAAGTAATGCAGGTTTCTAATTATTTGGTACTGTATCGGTTGGGGCTTCTGGATTCTCATCTGGCGTTGATTTTGCCGGGAATCTGGTCAACATTTCCGGTGTTTATAATGACAAGATCCTTTGAGGCAGTTCCTAAAGCGTTTTTGGAGGCGGCATATCTGGATGGAGCAGGCGAATTAAAGGCTTTCTTTTTGGTAGGGATTCCTACCGGATATCCGGGAATTGTGACAGCGTTGGTGCTGGGATTCATTGATGCCTGGAATGCTTTGGAACAGCCGATTGCTTACTTAAAGGATATGAGACGGTGGCCATTATCATTATATTTACCAGATATTGTGCAGGATAAAGCGGCAGTGGCGTTTGTCGCCGGTATGGTGGTGATGATGCCGCCGGTGCTTTTATATCTGAATGGGGAGAGTGAGTTGGAGCAGGGAGTGGTGGCGTTTGGCGTGAAGGAATAAGGAGGAACGAGATGGGGAGGGCGAGGCCGGAAAGAGTTTGGAACTATCGGCGGATGCTGGCTGGCTTTTTTATATTAATGCTTTTTTGCACCATAGTTTCTCGCATTTATGACAGTGTTACTGTGCCAAAGGTGATAACCGGACGAGCAAAGGAAAAGACGGTGGAGACATTGGTGACAGGAACGGGAACCGTGCGGGAGCAAGAGGTGTTCTTTAGTCCGGTGATTCCGGGACTTCGGGTGTGGTCTGTGGTGGCAGAACCGGGGAAGCAAGTAAAAAAAGGGGAAGAACTATTTTGTTACGGGAAGGAATCGATGAGAGAACAGAAAGAAAAGTTGGAGCAAGAGCTGGAAAAGTTGCGTCTGGAGCTGGAAAAGGAGGAGATCTCCAGGGAAGAATATGATTCGGTCACAGAGAGTGAACTGGCATCTTGGGAGCTTGCGATGGCGAAACAAGAGTGGGCAAAGGGACAGCAGGAATGGCAAAAACAACAGCAGGAGGCAGCGGCAAAGCAAGAACAGTTGCAGCAGGATTATGAGCGAAAACGAACGATGGCGAAGGAAGAACTTTGGGAACAGCAGAACCAGGAGGAGGAAAATACAAGACAGGAATTGAGTTCGGCAAAAAATACGCGGAATTCGGAGTTGAGAAAAGCGCAACGGATGGTGGCGGATCTGGAGATGGAGCTTGCAGAGCTGGCATCTCAGAATGCGGAAGAAAAGGAGATTGCTAAAAAGGAGCAAGAGCTGGCGCGCGCCAGAGAGGATAAGGAAGAATTGGAGGAAGAATGGGAGGATCGTATCAGCGATGTGGAAGTGCAATTGGATCTGATAGATGACAGGAATGAACGAATCCGGTCGGGTTCCACCAGTTCTCAACTGGCGCTTTTAGAGGCGTATGAAGAAGAATTGAGACAGTTAAAGGAGAGGCAAAAGGAGGAGGAAAAAAAGCTGGAAGAATGGGAAAAACGAGTGGAACGGGCACAATGGGATCTGGAGGTTGCTCAGCGAAAAGATGAGTATGGTCGGCTGACAAGGGAACAGAAAAATCGGTTATCAAAACTGACAGAAGAAGGACTTTTGTTGGATATTCGGATAAAGGAACAAGAGCTGGAAAAGTTAGAAAAGCTTTTGGCAGCAGAGGGAAAAGTTCTGGCAGATCGGGATGGTACGGTGGTGAAAGTTGAACTTTTAGCGGGAAAGACGACGACGGGAGAGGAATGTTTGACCGTGGCATCAGGAGATTTTTGTTTTGAAGGGGAATTTGAGAAGGAAGAACAGAAGATGGCAGTGGGAGATCGATTGCAGCTGGCGTTTCCGGGAAGCAGTGAGAAACGAGAGGTCAAAATTGAGGAGATGAATCTCCTTGGAGAAGAGAAGGGGATATTTCGGGCTAGGCTTATGGGGGAAGAGTTTCCTTTGGGGATGGTGACCAGTTATGAATGCCGAAAGCAGTCGGAGATATTCCGACAGGTGATTCCTTTGCAGGGATTACGCAAAGACATGAAAGGGTATCATTGCTTGGTGGTAAGGCCAAAGAGGGCGATCTTGGGAGAAGAATTTGTGGCAGAACGGGTGGAGGTTCGGGTATTGGAATTGGGGAATATGGAGGCGGCAGTGGAGGGAGCTTTGCAAAATTCGGATGAAATCATTGTGCGCAGCAATCAGGTGATTGGGGAAGGGATGCGGGTGCGTCCTGTGAATGAGTGAGGAAAAAGATCGTGATGAAAAAGATTGTATACGGGTTTCTTTTTGTGAATACGATGTTTTTATTGGTAACGGCAATGCGGCTGTACTGGCTTGTGATACCCTGTCGTTTGGAAGTAGATTGCCGGGGATATGGGGTGGATACGGAATGGTTGAAGCAGTGGGAGAGACAGGAGGAGAAGGAAGGCGAGGGGATTTTGGCTATGGCCGGGTGGCAGGAGGGAGTAAGAACGGAAATTGTGGCAGTCAGTACAAGGAGAAAAGAACAGGCCAAGATTTTGCGGGTATATGGCAGTATGGAGCAAGTCTTTTCAGCGGATCTGCTGGCGGGAAGTTGTGGACTGGTTGGACGGGAAGATGTCTGTGTGCTGAGTCAGGATCTGGCGGAAGCTTTGTTTGGCAGTATGGAAGTAGTGGGAGAACAAGTGCAATCGAATGGGGAGTTGCTGGAAGTGGCAGGAGTTTTGGCTCAGGAAGGGGAGTATCTTTTAGTTTTGATGACAGAAGGAGAGGTCGAGAGGATAGCAGTGCTTTTTGAGAGGCGGTTCCAGGCAAAAGAAAGAATGCAGGAGAGGTTTCCGTTTTTTGATTCAGACAAATAGGGGAAAGAAAACAATTGAAAAGCTTCATCAAAAAAGGTACAATGTCATAAAAATTGTCGGGAGATACAAAAGCGTGAAAAAAGAGAACATGGATATCTATGAGAGAATCGGGATCGTTTGTGGCAGGATACCAGAAGGAAAAGTGGCAACCTATGGACAAATTGCCCTGCTCTGCAAGAAACCGGGAAACTCTCGGCAGGTAGGATATGCGTTAAAGCATGGGTTAGCTGGAGAATCGGGGAAGGCGGCGGCTCACCGGGTAGTCAACAGCAAAGGTATCTTAAGTGGTGCGGCTAGCTTTGAAACCTTTGATAGGCAGAAGCTTTTGCTGGAACAGGAGGGAGTGGAAGTGGTTTGGACTGCGAAAGGATGGCAGGTGGATATCAAAAAATTTGGGTGGAAAAATACGCTGGCAGAGGCTTTGATTCTGGAAAAAAGCTTTGAGAATCCGGACTTTTCTGTAGATAATATAGAAGAGTCCGGGAAAATGTGAGAGGTTATGCGTGAAAAGGTCCAGAATAGGAAAACCAGAAGCTAGTCATTCCGCTTTGACAATCCACACCGTAGATCATTTCATGAGCATCTAAGATAGTGCTGACGATGGAAAGTCCGATCCCCGTACCAAGACGGCGTCCGCTTTGATGCTGGCTGCGCTGATATCGTTCCCAGATTTGTTGTCGTTCTTCTTCGGGGATGGGAGCGCCGGGATTGATGACAGCGATCCAAATAGGATCGGAGGTATGCTGCATGGTGACGGTGATGGTCTCACCTTCATCCGTATGGTTGATAGCATTGTAAAGTAGATTACGGATGACCTGACTGATCTTGAGTGCATCGACGTATAGCCAGATGTCTTTATCTTCACACACCAGATTTAAGGAAATCCGATGTTGGTCGGCAGCTGGTCGGCAAAAAGAAACCTCTGATTCCAGGATATCATATAAATGATACCAGTCTTTTTTCAGCTGGATATAGCCGGCCTGTAACTGCGAATAGTCGAGAATGTCCGTGACCATTTCACTCATTCGTCGGGTTTCGCTGATGATAAGATTTAAGTCTTCGTTACGTTGGATATCATGGTTCCAGGTGATGTCCCGCACCATTTCGGCATAGCCGCCGATAACGGCGAGTGGGGAACGGAGCTCATGAGAGACATTGGCGATAACTTCTTTGCGCAAAAGGTCAACCTGTTGAAGTTTTTTGGCCAGTTTTTCCACCGAATTCGAGAGTTGGCCCAATTCATCATTCCGCTTTAATTCTGGGCGGGCCAGAAAATCATTGTGCGTCAGCCGCTCTACGGCATCTTGGATCTGAAAAATGGGCTGAGTAAAATGGCGGGACAACAAAAGAGCGAGTACGGAGGCCGTGGCTGTCAGTAAAATACTCATCAGAATCAGCTGGCGACGATTTAAGTCCAGGATGGTTTTTAGTTTTACTACATTGTGAAGAATCACAACACATGGTTTTCCGCCATAGGTAACCGGAAATCCCAGCTCAAATCCGAAAATCCGATCCTGGTGCCGGTCTACGAGCTGGTAAGGTTTGCCAGCTAAAAGCTCCTGGAATTCTTTCCGTCTAGTGATAATATCCAGGACAATCCGTTCTTCCTGTTGTTGTTGAACATTGATTCGATGTCCGCTAGAATACATCAGAATCAACTGTCCTTGCGGATCCATCAAAATCAATTCTCCGCCTGCGATATGGCTCATAACGGGAAGAAGATGTTCATCGTCAGCGAGATCCTGGGTACTTAAATCTTTCATGATAGGTTCCAGCCGTTTCTCGGTTTCTGTCAGTGCAGTTTTGACATAATTCTGCTCAAATAAATAGATCTGCGCTATCCACATAAAGCCGATACCGAATAGCACTAGCAACATCATGATCGACCAAAGACGAAATACCATTCGGCTTTTTAGAGCAGATATTCTAAATTTCTTCTGTGTATTCAAGTTTATATCCTACCCCCCAGACCGTATGAATTAATTTTCGATATACGCCTAAATGTTCGCGCAATGATTTGATATGGGTGTCAACTGTGCGGACATCGCCATAGTAATGATAACCCCAGACGGTCTGAAGCAACTTTTCCCGACTTAAGACTACCCGTTCATTCTGCGCCAGTTTCAGAAGAAGACTAAATTCTTTCGGAGGCAAATTCAATTTTTGGTCGTCGATAGTGACCGTACGGAACGCTTGGGAAATGGAAAGTCCGCCAAAGTGAAGCGTGTCGGTTTGCGTGTTTCCGGCGCGTCGCAGGACGGCTCTGATTCTTGCCATCAGTTCCTTGGGGCTAAAAGGTTTGGAAATATAGTCGTCTGCCCCCAGCTCAAAGCCTTTCAGCTTATCATATTCCTCGTCCCGGGCGGTTAGCATGATGACGGGGACTTGACTAGTGCGACGAATCTCTGTTAGTATCTCAAAACCGTCTGTATCAGGCATCATTACATCAAGGACGATGATATCAAAGGAGGTCTTTTCGATAGCAGCAAGCGTTTGTTTTCCGGTCTCGGCTTCCTCGCAGCAAAAGCCTTCTTGTTCCCCGTAGGTTCGTACCAGTTTTCTTAGATGGTGGTCGTCGTCTGTGATTAATAGGTTGGGCATGATGGGTTCCTCCTGGTTCTTTTCAATGTAGTAAGTATATCATATTCTTAAAATTTGGAATACCAGTCTTCACAAATTCTGCTGATTTTCTCACAGTTCGTTCACAAATTTCTCACAAAATTCCCATATCCTTGATTCAGGCAAGGAATCCAAGGAGGATTGAAAGAACATGACAAAGAAAAAAATTATTGCAGGCGTCTGCATGGTGGCGGTGGTTGCTGTGGCAGGCGGATACTTTCTGTTGGGAGGAAAAAAGAAGGATATAGGAAGCGGAGCGCGGGGAGTTGGTGGCCCGGGAGGTATGGCTCAGGAAGCTTCTGTGACTGTTGTGAAGGCAGCGGAGCCAGTCACGGGAGATCTCAGTCTGACGACGGGGCTGACTGGAACCGTGGAAGCAGCGGATGTCGTCTATGTCTATGCGAAGGCGTCCGGAGATGTGACGGCAGTCCATGTAAAGGCTGGGGATATCGTAACAGCTGGGCAGGTTTTGTGTGAGATTGACACCGAACAGGTGGATTCGGCGCGTAATTCGATGGAATCGGCGCGAGTGAATCTGACACAGGCACAAAACAATCTCAGCCGTATGCAAGTGCTGTATCAGGGAGGAGATCTGTCCGAACAGGAATACGAACAATATAGCAATTCAGTAAAATCTGCTCAACTTCAGTATGAATCTGCCAAAATGGCCTATGATAGACAGGTGGAATACAGTACTATTACAGCGCCGATTGGCGGCCGGATTGAGAGCTGTGATGTAGAGGTGTATGATCGAGTGAATCAATCGGGACAACTATGTGTCATTGCCGGAGAAGGGGAAAGTCGGATTACTTTTTATGTAACTCAGCGGATGATGAAAAACATTCGAGAGGGAGACGAGGTAGCAGTGGCAAAGAACGGCGAAATCTATCAGGGAAATGTCAGTGAAATCAGCAGTATGGTAGATGAAACTAGTGGCTTGTTTAAGGTGAAAGCCCAGCTACAGAATACGGAGGAGATTGCCATTGGCAGTACAGTAAAACTGAGTCTGGTGACCGAGCGTGCCGAAAATGCCATGCTGGTGCCAGTAGATGCCTTGTATTACAGTGGCGGAGATGGATATGTATATTTGTATGAGGACGGAACTGCCAAAATGGCTCCGGTCGAGGTGGGGCTATATGATTCGGATTATGCCGAGATTCTGTCTGGTCTTACAGGGAAGGAGTTGGTGGTCAGCACTTGGAGTTCCAATCTGTACGAAGGGGCGAAGATTCGTCTGCGAGGAGAAACAGAGGAAGTGGTACCAGAGGAAACGGGAAACCAAAGACCAAAAGAAGCAGAAAGCAAGGAACCCAAAGGGACCGATGACAAAGCAGAAGGAAGAGGCCCGGCAGGGGCATAAGCAGAGGAGGCAGAACGAATGGGGATCACAAGATTTGTATTAAAGCGTCCAGTCACTGTGTTTATGGCGCTTCTGTGCCTGATCGTATTTGGTATTTCGTCTGTGTTTCGTGCAGATTTGGAGCAGATGCCAGATACGGATCAACCAATGATGATTGTGATGGCGAATTACTCTGGAACTAGTCCAGAAGATATGGATGAGCTGGTGACCAGACCGATTGAGGATCAGGTCAGTACTTTAGAAGGAGTGAAAAGCATGACCTCCAATACCAGTGAAGGAAGAACTACCGTCATGCTGGAATATGATTATGATACCGATATGGATGAAGCTTATGAGAATTTAAAGCAGGGCTTGGATCGGATGCGTGGATTGCCGGAAGATGTGGAGCCGTCAGTCATGCGAATGAACAACAATGCCAATGCCAATCTTATGCTTTCGATTTCCCACAGTTCTCAGGAAAATCTCTACGATTATGTAGATCAGGTGGTGGTGCCGGAGTTTGAGAGGCTAACCACGGTGGCGGAAGTAAATACGATGGGCGGTTCTTCCGAATACATACGGGTTGAGTTGATGTCGGATATGATGGAACAGTACCATGTGACAATGAATGATATCACTTCAGCTATGAATGGCGCCAATCTCTCCTATCCGTCTGGGGATGCAGTAGCTGGTAATCTGGAACTTTCTGTTTCCACTATGGCTGAAAATAATACCTTAGAAGAGTTGTTGCGAGTGCCAATCCTTACTTCTGGTAACAAAATGGTTTATCTGGAAGATATTGCTCATGTATATTATAAAGAAGAACAAAAAGGGGGCGTGTCTCGGTATGACGGACAGGAAACGATCTCTCTTTCCATCACCAAGCAGCAGAACAGCACGGCTATGGCGCTTTCTAAGGAAGTGAAAGCGGCGATTACGGCCTTAAAAAACAGCGATGGGGATTTGGATATCCGAGTCGTCAGAGATGAAGCAGATTCTATTTTGGAATCTTTACAGGATGTGGCGGTGACCATGGTTCTGGCTGTACTGATTTCCATGGTTATTATCTTTGTGTTCTTTGGAGATTTTAAGGCTTCTCTGATAGTAGGAAGTTCGATTCCGACTTCGATTCTGATGTCTCTGATTGTGATGACACAGATGGGATTTTCTTTAAATGTTATTACCATGAGCGGGCTGGTGTTAGGAGTCGGCATGATGGTGGATAATTCCATCGTTGTGTTGGAGAGCTGTTTTCGTGCCATGGATAAGGCAGTTGACAAGGGAGTGCTAGGCTATGCGAAGGCAGCGCTGGAAGGAACGAATATTGTGATTCAGTCAATCATTGGTTCGACAGTTACTACGTGTGTGGTATTTATTCCATTGGTATTTCTAAATGGGATGAGTGGGCAGATGTTTGGCTCCATGGGCTATACGATTGTATACTGTATGTGTGCTTCTTTGTTGTCAGCCATGTCAGTGGTTCCGTTGACCTATATGCTTTATAAACCAAGAGAGCGGTATCAGGCGCCAATGTCCAAACCGGTACGATATTTGCAGGAGCTTTACCGCAAAATCATGCCTTTTTTGTTGGCGCACAAGGTGATTGTCATGGGGCTTTCCATCATTCTCATTGTTGCTACGGTGGTGTTGGCCAGAGGCATGGAGACTGAGTTAATGACTGCGGATGATACGGGGACCATTTCGGTTAGCATTGAGACTCGGCCGGGACTTCTCAGTGAGCTGGCCAATGATATGCTAGAGCGAGCAGAATCGATAGTTGCGAATCATGAAGATGTGGAATCCTATATGCTTCGCTTCAACAATGATAGCGGCTCTATCACAGCATATCTAAAGGATGACCGGAAAATGAGCACCGATGAGATTGTGAGTCAGTGGGAAGAGGAGATGGTAGATATCGATAATTGTACCATTGAGGTGTCAGCATCCAGGTCTATGAGTTTTATGGGAAAAGGACGGGGATATGAAGCAATTTTGCAGGGAACGCAATATGAGGAATTGCAGGAGGTTAGTAACCGGATTGTAGAAGAACTGACGAAGCGGGATGATGTGATGAATGTTCATTCCAGTATTGAAAACACAGCGCCGGTAGTGGCAATCCGGGTGGATCCGGTGACGGCTGCCGCCGAGGGGTTGTCCGTCTCGCAGATTGGTTCTATGGTCAAACAGTATCTGGAGGGCCAGGAGATTGCCTCGTTAGATGTCGATGGCCAGGAACTTCAGGTACGGGCAGAATATCCGGAGGAGGAATATCGAACGGTTCCACAGATAGAGCAAATGATCCTAAAGAAGCAAGCGGGTGGTTCTGTGGCGCTGGTAGATGTGGCAGAGATCTATTTTCGGGATAGCCCAGCTTCGATCCGGAAATCGGATAAGGCATATCAGGTGACAATCACTGCCGATTATATTCGTGGAAATGTTCAGTCGGCGCTAGATAATGAAGTCGTGAATCCCAATCTGACTGGAACGATCACCAGAGGGGTAAATTCCCGCAATCGGATGATGCAGGAAGAATTTTCTGGGCTGTATGAGGCCATTGCCATTGCCGTATTTTTGGTGTTTGTGGTGATGTCGGCCCAGTTTGAGTCGCCCAAATTTTCTTTTATGGTTATGACGACCATTCCCTTCAGTCTGGTGGGATCCTTTGGACTGTTGAAGGTGACTGGGGTAACGATCAGCATGACTTCGATTTTAGGCTTTTTGATTCTGGTGGGAACGGTGGTTAACAACGGAATTTTGTATGTGGATACGGTGAACCAATACCGAATGGAGATGCCGCTGCAGAAGGCATTGATCGAGGCGGGAGCCACGCGTCTGCGACCGATCTTGATGACAAGTTTGACGACGATCCTTTCCATGATTCCCATGGCGTTAGCGATTGGCAGCAGCGGGTCAACGACGCAAGGACTTGCCGTGGTGAACATTGGTGGTTTAACGGCAGGCGTGTTGGTAGCGCTGTTTATCCTTCCGGTTTATTATGCGTTGATAAACGGGAGAAAGAAGAGAACAGTGCTGGAGATTTAACAGGAATATTTAAGGAATCTTAAGCAAATTGGTACTTGCAGGAATTCTGTCCATGTATTAGTATAGATATAATAGTTTAAGTGTATTAGTATGATTCATACGGTTGGGAAGAAGCGAAATGCTTGTTTCCAGATTCGGAATCAGAAAGGATGGAGATACAGGATGACAGATGGAAGCAAAAAGAGGCAAAGGAGAAAGATTGCCAGTATTTTGGCAATGGCGGCAGGGATGACCTTGTTGCCGTTTCCAGCACAGGCGCAGCAGAGTCCGGAGTTTGCTTATTCGGCAGAAAAATGGGCTTCATTGCGGGATAACCGACTGGAATATGCAGAGATCGCAGATCTGGTTCATGAATATAACAATACGGTGTTACAAAACTATATTGCCTATCAAGATGAGCGGGATAAGAATAAGGATGATGTGGCTCAGGATTATTATGATACGGCGGATAATATTTACAACAATATTCAGTATCCAGATGCGGATGACAGCAATTATGGCAGTCAGATGGCAGCGGCACTGAACAGTCGTCTACAGGCGGAGCAGTTGATGGAGCGAGGAGATGAGAGCACAGAGGATAGTGAGACCATCAAACTGGGATATGATCAAACAGAAGCCAATCTGGTTTGGCAGGCGCAAAAAATGATGATCCAGTATTGGAATCAGTATTACAGCCTGGACAGTCTGCAGCAAAAAAAGAATCAAGCGGAGAACAGTTATCAGTCGGAACAGAACCGGTTAGCGGCAGGGATGTCGACGCAGGCCAAGATACTGAGTGCAAAGGAAGCGGTGAGTTCGGCGGAGGCAGCACTTCTCTCAGCGGAGAGTAATCTGGAAAAGACGAAGGAGAGTCTGATATTGATGTTGGGCTGGAGTTATGGCAGCGAGGTGGAGATCGGAGATCTTCCCGAGCTGGAACTAGCGCAGGTTGAAGGAATTGACGTGGAGGCAGACATCGAGAAAGCGTTGGCAAATAATTATAATTTAAAACTGACTGAGCGGCGACTTAAGAATGCCCGTACGGAAAAGGTAAGAAGTACTCAGGAACAAAAACAGAAGAATCAGCGGGAGGCGATTGCCACCAATGTCAAGGACAGCCATACGAGTCTGTTATTGGCCCGGGCAAATTATGAACAGGCGCTTCAGGCTTTTGAGCTGGAGAAAACTTCTATGGATTCGGCAGAACGGAAGTTAGCAGCGGGGACCATCACCCGCAATGACTATCAAAATCAGCAGTCTGCCTATCTGACAGCGGAGGTCGATGTACGTACCAGAAAGCTGGCGTTGCTGACGGCGATGGTAGATTATCAGTGGGCGGTGGATGGCTTGGCTTCAGCATCTTAGAGACGGGGATTTGTGAAAATGTGGTTGTGGATATCACAACGATTTGAATTGTGAAAACGATCGTTTCATAAGTGTACAATGACCCCAAAAAGGAGGATTGCAATGAGAGGAAAGCGATTTCCGTTTCTAAGGACAAGACAGGATAACAAGAGAAGAACTAGCCAGATAGCAATCGGATTTCTGACCGTGTGGATCGTGGGGATGATGATATTTCCATCTTTAGCCGAAGACAAGAAAAGGATAGAGTATGATAACTTGCGGCAACTTTTGCTGGAAGGGAATCTGGAGCTAAAACAAGCCAATGACAGCTACGAAAGCAATAAGAAAAACTACCAGGATCTGATGGAACAGATGCAGGATGAACAGGCTTATATGAAATTTTTGGCAGAAAAATATGAAGATACGGAGGAGGAAGCCACCTATCGATCGAATGCTGCCATCTTGGGGGCTCAAGTTACTCGGCTGTCGAAGCAGTTGGAGGCAATGAATCGGCAAACAAAGAAGCTTTCTGTAGAGGAGAATACCGATTCCTACACAATGGCAGCGCAAAGTGTGATGAATTCTTACAATCAGATGGCACTGAATGTGACTGCCAGTGAAAAACGCGTTCAAGCGGCGGAGGCTTCCTATGAAGCCATGAAAAAGAAGTATTCTGCCGGGGCGGCGACCGCGGCACAAGTATCAGAGGCGGCGGACCGTCTCATCAGTCAGCGCAATCTTTTGTCTGCCTATCAACAACAATCGTCTCAGTTGCGTTTTCAGCTTTTGTCTATGCTGGGGCTGCCGGATGATGGAACGGTAACGATTGGTACGCTTCCAGAACCGGATCTGATAGCAGTGGATGCGGTGGACTATGAGTCGGATAAGCAAAAAGCAGTCAATAACAACAGTTCTGTGCAGAATGTCCGCCATTCTCGGGCAGGTACGACCTCAGAGATTCATCGAAAAGCAGCACAGGAAGTGGAGGCTGTGGGGAATGCGGAGGCAGAATTTTTGGCTATTTATCAAGAACTGCAAACAGCAAAAGTGCAATATCTAGCGGCAGTGGATGCTCATGACAGTGCTTGTATGAGTTATGAGTCGTTACAACTGAAAAAGCAAGCAGGTATGCTGAGCCAGACGGAGTATTTAGAAGGTGAGGCGGAGTATCTGCAGAATCTGGCAGATTATGGCGAAGCGTCGATGAATCTGATAGCAGCGATGGAAAGCTATCGGTGGGCAGTGAAAGGGACAGAGGAGACTCGGTAGCATAATTACATAAAAATAAGAATTAAGGTGTAAAATCTTTGGATATTTTAGAAAAGATTTTACACTTTTTTTGATTACACAGAGAATACATATATTACAGCAGGAGTAACGAAATATAAGCACTATTTTTGTGCAATATTTTGATGATTCTTAAAAAATATGATAAAAATGCACAAAAATTAGAGAAAAATAAGAAGATAAATTTATTTGATATAAATAAAAAATAAAAATAAATATGTTTAAATCTAGCAATAGACAACAATTTTGATTATGTATATAATGGATAATACAAGAAGAAAACATAAACCTTTAAATGTTTAAGCAGTTTAAACAGAATATAGCGGATAAATGGGAACAGTTTTTGTTCGAGATATCAGAGAATTAGAGAAAATGATAATTTTTGGATGTTTTTATAGAATTAGGTAATATGCGTTAGGGAGAATAATTATGGAAAAAAAGGTGGTAATGGCAGTTGATATCGGAGGAGCCAAATATGCAGTAGGTCTTGTTCGGGAAAATGGAACCATAATTTGTAAACGCAGATATGATTGGAAACATATATCAGCAGAAAGTGTGATTGAAGAGATTTGTGTGTCCATGCAGGAAATGATGGCGGCGAATCCCTGGGAAATTGTTCACTCGATCGGAATTACGATTACTGGTTTGACGGATCCGATGACTGGTGTTTGGATTTCTTCTTGTTTTATGGATATTTATGAGCTCCCTGTGGGAAGAATGATTCGTGAGCGTTTTGGTTGTCCGGTATTTATCGAAAATGATTGTAACGCTAGTGCAGTGGCAGAACGACAATTTGGATTATGTAAAAAAACGGATCATTTTGTATATCTTACTGTCAGTAACAGTATTGGCGGAGCTTTATTTTTGAATGGTAGATTATACCGGGGAGGGAGAGGCTTTGCTGGTGAGATCGGAAATTGCTGGGTGGATGAAGAACTTCCGACAAGCAGGGGAAATAAGAATAAGGGAAAAAGAAATGCTTTGGAAAATGTGGCTTCTGGTCGTGGTTTAGTTCAAACCTATCTAAAGTTAGGCGGTGACAAAAAGATTGAAGGAGAGACGCCGGATGGAGTGGGAATTGCTTTGTTGGCAAAGGAAGGAGATCTGATCGCTCAGAAGGCTTTCGAGATGGAAGGCAGATATTTGGGACAGGTGATTGCTACTTGCATTATGCTTCTGAATCCGGAACGAGTGATTATCGGAGGGGGCGTAGCCATGTCTTTTGAATTATTTAAAGAATCTTTGATGGAGACAGTGAAAACAGAGGCCAAGAGTTTACGGGGATATTTCCCCAAGATACAGGTTACGGCTTTAGGCTATGACAGTGGTTTGTTAGGAGCGGCTGCCATTGCACTATGTGAGTTGGATTGCTGAGAGGAGTGACTTCATGAAGCAAAAGACGGTTTTGGGGATTGATATTGGTGGAACCAAAGTCGGTATAGGTCTGGTAACAAATAAAGGGAAGATATGGGATTCTCTCCGGTATCCGCAAAGATATTGTGATATTGAAGAATGGACAGAAGAATTATCGGAAAAAATTCAAGAACTTTTAGAGCGGAATGCGCTGGAAGTAGAAGTAACGGCAATCGGAGTGGGTTCCCGGGGGCATGTGGACTTTCGAAATCAGAGGTTATTATCAACGACGATTATGAAGGTGACTCCTGGTTTTGATTTGTGTGGCAGATTAAAAAATCAGTTTGGCCTGCCAGTTTATATTGATAATGATGTGAAAGCAGCGGCTTGTGGAGAATTGCTGTTCGGAGCGGGAATTCAGTTTCAGGATTTTGTCTGCTACAATGTGGGAACGGGAATAGCCGCGGCTGTGGTAGTGAATGGAAAACTAGTCAGGGGAAAAGGAAATAATGCCGGAGAGATTGGTTATGATCTTCTTGCCGGTCCGGCTTCTGACAGCTCTTTCCGCGATTTAGAAAGTCAGGCTTCCGGACGAGGCATTGAACGAGTAACCGGAATGCCGGCGGCGGTGGTTTTTGATAAAGCAAGGAATGGAGGAAGGCGTGCGGAGGAAGCCGTGGATCGGGTTTTGTATTTATTATCTGCATCCGTGGTAAACATCGCGCATCTGCTGGATCCTCAACTTTTCACTTTTGTGGGCGGTGTGGTTTCGGATCCCTGGTTTTTTGACAGGCTGCAAAGAAATGTACGGGCAATGACCGGACAAGGCTGGCGTTTTCAGCTTCAGGTTTCGAATCTTGGAGTAGATAAAATCGGCATTTTGGGAGCAGCCGGGGTAGCCTTATATAAAAGACGGATTTGATAATGATTTCATAGAATCAAGCTGCCGGCCGGGGTTTGAATTCTTGAAAAATAGACGTTAAAAGGAGAAGAAAGTTTATGAAAAAAGGAATATGTTTGTTGTTGACTGCAGCTTTAGTACTTGGTTCTCTGACAGGCTGTGGCTCTAAAAATGATTCTTCTGCTGGGAACAACAATTCATCAGCGGCAGGAGAAAGTGTTAGTTCTGGTGGATCATCCGGAGGCGGCGCCCAGGCGGAAGCCGGCAATACCACAGAAGATGGAAAATACGATCTGGTATTCTGGGTGTATTCGGATGCGGTTTTAAATGAACAGGGGAAATTGTTTAACCGGTGGGTGGAAGAATATTGTGAAGAAAACCCCAATGTGAATTCCATTACGCTGATTGGTAAGAATGATGCAGATTTGCTTACAAGTCTGATGGCTGGAGTTGGACTTCCGGATATGTTCTTTGCTAGTGCCCGTAATATGCGTCAGTATAAAGAAGCCATCGATCTGTTGGATCTGACCCCAGTATATGATTCAGAAGAGGGGTATAAAGACGGATTTTATGATTCGGCAATTGCGGCTATCTCTCAGGATGGAGGTATGTGGGCGATTCCCTTTATGAGTTATGTTCCGATTATTTTCCGTAATACAGATGTACTGGAGAAGGCAGGAATTGACTGGAAAAATGAGCCGCTGACTACTTGGGATGTATTTTTTGAACAGTGTGAAAAAGTAAAGGCAGCAGGAATTGATGCTACTCATTCTTGGTCTCAGGGCGGCTACTATTGTCCTGGTGCAGTGTTGGCAAGCGATGCTCAGAATCTGACAGTAGGAGTAGAAAATGGTGAGACAACTCTGCAGCCAGATCAGCTAGTTCGTACCTTTGAAACTTTGCAAAAGTTGGAGAGCTATTCTAATGGAATGTCTTACAGCGATGCACCAGCATCCGAGGCTTTTAAGGCTGGAGAATTGGCATTTATTGCCGTTGGACCTTGGAATGAGCCAGATTACATTCAGGCAGGAACCCATTATGATGTACAGTTGATTCCTCCTTATGAAGAAAATGGCTGGACCGGAGGTCTGCAAGGCTGGGATTTCATGTATGGTGTTAACACCGGAGATGAAGGAAGAAATGAGGCGATTCGCGGCTGGCTTAAGAAAATGGGATCTTTTGAGGTACAGCAGGAATTTGCCAAGGTTATCGGCCGTTCCGTGCTGCGGGAGGACGCCATGGATGATCCAGATACGCAGCAGACAGAGATGTTGTCTATCCTGGCGGATGGTCTGAAATGTGGTATGAATCAGATGAATTTTGGTCACAGCAGCGTATTCTGGACCAGCGCTATAGGGGATGTGGCGCCTGCAGTTGCCAACGGCTCCATAACTCCAGAAGAGGGAGCGCAGCAACTCATTGATGGTATCAATGGGTTATATGCAGAAGCTGGTGAAGAATAAAGTAATTTTTCCGCAGATAGAACCGTCAAAGTCTGTCCGGCTTTGACGGCTGTCATGCGGACTTGAAAGGGGCATAATTGATGAAATCTACTTTTAAGTACCGGGCACGAAGATATTTACTGAACTATCTGGGACTGCTGCCGTTCTTTTTGCTGTTCGCGGTGTTCATTCTTTATCCTTTCTTTCAAGGGGTATTTATGAGCTTTACCGATTGGTCGGTATCCAGCAGAGGAAGCGTAAATTTTGTGGGACTCGACAATTATACTCTGGTTCTTTCCGGCAAGGGAACCACTTCTGTCCGTTTTTTGAAGTCGGTTAAGAATCTGGTGATTTATGTTCCCCTGACACTTTCCATTGGTCTATCCTTGTCCTTGATTCTGGCTCTGATCACCCGCCAGCTTTCCCAAAAGCTCTTCAACGTATTCCGGGGAGTTTATTTTGTGCCCTATGTATTACCGTTGTTTTTATGTGCAGGTATCTGGCAGTGGTTTATGACCACAGGAACGGGTCTGGTGGCTTCTTTTCTAGCCAACATTGGTATTGGACGCGGAATTACCTGGGACAGTACGGAGCTTTATGCGATTATCTATGTATTAATGGTGGACATATGGAATTCTGCTGGTTTTAATTTCGTGATTATCAGCGCAGGGATGGCGGATATTTCGCCCGATCTTTATGAAGCTGCAGAAATTGACGGGGCCTCTACCTTCCAGAAAATGACAAAGATTACCATTCCGCTCTTGGAGCCAATCTTGTTCTTTGTAATTACATATGGATTTATCAGTGCCCTTCAGGTCTATGATATTCCTTGGATCATTTCCAATGGAAGCGATATTAACAGTGTTGGCGGTCCGGGACAGGTAATGTCTTTCCCGGTGATGGAAATGGTACGGAATATTTATCTGGGTGGGAAGTCTGGTTTGGGACGAGCCTGCGCAGAAGGAGTTACGCTGATGATGGCGATTCTGGCGGTGACAGTAGTGCAATTTAAGGCCCGCCGCAAGAAAGTATAAGGAGGGGAAGCGCTTGAAGACAAAAAAGAGAGGAGAACAATGTGTTCTGATTCTGCTGGCATCGGTCTGGGCATTGGTATGTCTGTTTCCTTTGTGGGTTTTGTTCAGCGGAACGTTTTCTCTGGATACCAACAATCTGACCCGGACATTTTTCCCCAATTCCCTGGCAAACGGAATTTCAAAATGTAAAGAAGCATTATTGACGGTTGAGATAGCCGCATCTACCGTTCATACTTTGATTTATACTAGTATCACGGTAATTGGGATTTTGGTGATCAGCTCTCTGGCCGCTTATGAGTTTACCTTTTATAATTTTCCGTTGAAAAAGGTTTTATTTGGACTTTTGATGGCCAGTATGATGCTTCCACAAGTATTGTACATCATTCCTCTGTACCGTTTGGTGTTTAGTATGAATTTGGCAGATACTTTTGCTGGAATTTCATTTCCCATGATGGTATCGGCCTTGTCCGTATTTATTATGATGCAGTTTTTGGAGGATTTGCCATTGTCCTTTATTGAATCGGCAAGAATTGACGGAGCCGGACATTTCCAGATTTATAGAAGGATTGTGCTGCCACTTATGAGAAATGGAATTTTGACGACTGTGGTTTTAATGTTTATGAAAATATGGGGACAGTATTTATGGCCGGCCCTGGTTACCGGTCAGAAAATCAAGCCGATCAGTGTGACGATTTCCAATATGCTGAATCCGAATTTCTGGGTGGATCCCCGAACGAAGATTGCCGCCATGCTGATTGCTATGATTCCCCCGATGACAATATATCTGGTGTTCCAGCGATATGTAATTGAGGGAATTACCATGTCAGGCGTAAAGGGTTAAGGAGGACAGATAAAATGAATGAATATGTGATTTCCAGAGAAGAACTGCGCAAATGGTGCTCTGTGCCGGTGGAGGAGCTGGCAAATCATCCAGATCGCAAGATGGAATTGATGATGGGGGACGACAAAAAAGCACTTCTGGAGCAAATTGGAAATATGATTACCGATGAGGTGATTGCGAATAATGAAAAGGGAAAAAATACGGTCTGGATTCTTCCGGGAGGAATCGGCGGTGTTTACGATGTTTTTATTCGCAGAGTAAATGAAGAAAGAATCAGCCTGAAAAATCTTTATGTTTTTCATGTCGATCAATGGCTGGACTGGGAATATCGTCTGTTTCCGGTGACAAATTTGCGCTTTAGTATGAGAGGGAAAATGACACAGACTTTTTATGCGAAAATCGATCCCGAACTGAATGTTCCCGAAAGCCAGCGTTTTTTCCCAGATCCGGCAGATCCGGATTTGATTGATCAAAAAATTGAGGAATTAGGCGGCGTGGATACGATTTTGGGTGGCGTGGGCTGCAAAGGTCTGATAGGCTGGAATGAACGACCGGTTTCCAACGTACATCACATCACCTTGGAACAATATAGAAATTCCAAAACCAGAGTGGTACATATGAATGATGAAACGATCATCGCCTATGCGGAGAGAGAATTTGGTGGCTGTTATGAGGCGCTTCCACAAAACGGAATTACCATTGGCATGAAATCCATGCTGACAGCAAAACGGGCAATTTTTATTGTGATGACTGGATCTTGGAAAGAAACTGTGGTGCGGGTGGCGCTGTTTAGCGAACCGACTACGGAATATCCGATTACTCTGTTTCCGGCATCGGTGCCTCAATGCATCATGTGCTGTGATACCAAAACAGCGGATCATGTGATATCCCGAAAATATCAGGATGCTCCGATACTTCGATGACAAGAATAAAAAACATGGGATCGATACGGAACCGGATACTTCTACAGGAAAGGAAAGAAACAGGTTATGGAAAAGACACCACAGGTAATTGTAGCCTATTCTCATAATGTATCTCAAGCAACACGGGTGCATAAACTTCCACGACCGGGAGAGACCGTTCGGGCACTGAAGGCGAGTGCTGGTATAGATGGCGCAAAAGGAACGAATACGGCAGTGGCTTGTGCCAGAACAGGAGCTAGTGTTGCTATGGTGGCTCATGTAAAAGGGGGAGACTGGTACTATAAGGCGCAACAAGTATTGAAAGAAAATGAGATCGATGATACCTATGTCATTCTGGGTGAGGGAATCAAAGACTCTTCGGGTGTGGTTTTGATTGATGACGAAGGAAATAATATGATCGTTTTGGGAGCACACAATGAACAAGAGATCCCGGATTCGGAGATAGACACGGCTCTGGAAGCCATGAAGGATGCAAGTTATTGTGTCACAGGCTACGAAATTAATGAAAAAAGTGTTCGTCATATTCTGAAAAAGGCCAGAGAACTGGGGATGAAAACCGTAGTAAATCCCTCTCCGATTCCTGATTTTGTTCCGGACTATTGGAATGATATCAGTATTCTGATTTTGAATGAAGTAGAGATAGTCCGGATGCTGGATCTGGCCGGAGTGTCCTACGAAGAGGGAAACTGGGAGGATTGTGCCAGAAAATTAAAAGAAGCCTATGGCGTGGGCGATATTGTGGTGACTCTGGGAAAGAAAGGCTTTTTCTGTATCGAAGGAGAACAGATTTATCAGGCTTCTGGCATTGAAGTTACAAGCAAAGATACCACGGGAGCCGGAGATGGCTATATGGGATCGATGACAGCTAGGCTGGCAATGGGAGACAGCTTGGCAGAGGCATGTCTCTATGCCAATCGTTATTGTTCCATTTCTGTTCAGCGCGATGGAACCATCAGCAGTTATCCCACGGCAGAAGAAGCAGAGGAAATTTGGCGCAGTTGAACCGTTGTTTGAAGGAAAATAAAAATCTAGCAATTCAGAGAAATTGAACAGGCAGTGAGGAATAACACACAGAGGAGGTTCGAAATGTCCGGCAAAAATTGGGATATGTATGATTATATTCTGGAATCGAAGGATGCGGTTCGGAATATTGTGGCAAAGCAGGAGGAGGTTTTTCGGGATGCTCTGGAATATTTAAAGGATAAAAAGATTGAGCAGATTTATCTGTTGGGCTCTGGCACCAGCTATCATGCGGCGGTTGCTTCCAAAAGAGCAGTGGAGGCTGGGCTAGGGGTAAAGGTATTTACTATGTACCCTATGGAATTTGTGGATAATGAAAAGGTGTTTAATCCTCATACTCTGGTGGTGGGAATCTCCCAGGCTGGTAGAAGCACCAGCACGGTGGAGGCACTTAAAAAAGCCAGAGAACAGGGGTTTGCCACCATTGCAGTCACGGGGTCCGAGAAAAGGCCGGTTTCTGAGGTGGCAGACTGTACGATTCTGCTGGCAATCGGCGATGAGTTTGCCGGACCTAAGACCAAAGGGTATCAAGGCTCCATTGCCACCCTTGTACTATTAGGGCTGAAGTTGGCCGTGCAACAAGGCATATTGTCGGAGGACAAAAAAGATGAGATTACCGATCGAATGGTCAAAACGGCAGATCAGATTCCGGATATGGCAGAGAAAGCATGGGAATGGTATAAACGTAATCAGGAGGATCTGAAAAAATGCCGCCGCATCATTGTGCTGGGATATGAGGCGTGTATGGGGGCTATGCTGGAGGGAACCTTAAAGGTTTTAGAGGCAGTGCGTTATAGCGTGACCGGATATGAACTGGAAGAGTTCATGCATGGAATTTATCATGCCATCGATGCGGATACTTACCTGATCTATCTGGGATGTCCGGGAAAGCATTGGGAACGTATGAATCGGATGATGAAATATTTTGAAAAAGAGCGGGGAGCGCATAATTACATGATAACCTCTGATACTTCGGTAGAAGATGAAAGAAGTTTTGTTTATCCCTTCTGCAATGATGAGTATTTTGCTTCTATGGAGTATGTGGTTCCGATGCAGGTGTTGGCGAGAAAGCTGTCGCTGGATCTGGGGATTGATTGTAATATTCCCAGCGATCCGGACTTCCATAAGAAGATGGGAAGTTATACCTATTAATAGGTAGTATTGAAAGGAAGAGCACATCGAAAAATAAGTCATTTGCTGTTTCCATATCTTGTTGGGAAATGGCTGATGGCTTATTTTGCGATACGCTCTTCTTATCACAATGTCATTTCAGGGATTTTCTTTTACCTGAGAGAAAAAAGGAATGACAAAAATAAGGATTGCGTATATAATAGATATCGTGTGATAAAGGCCCATGTGACAGGGAGGTTGAGGACAGGATGGCGATAGAAGAGAGTATAAAAACTCGGACCAAGAGCCAAGTAAAGCAGCCCAGACAATATCAGGTTTTGATTTATAATGATGATTTTACTCCGATGGATTTTGTGGTAGAGATTTTGATGCGGATTTTCGATAAGGAAGAGCAAGCGGCCATTGCTCTGATGATGAGTATTCATACAGGGAGCTGTGCAGTGGCAGGAGTTTATCCCCGGGATATTGCTCAGACCAAGGCAGCAGAAGCTGTGCAGTGGGCCAGGGAAGAGAAGTATCCTTTGAAGGTCGAGGCAGTTTGTGTGTCATAAGTTGGCGCCATGCCAGAAAAGATTCCGAAGTAAACGTTTCGGATGCAGGAAGTGTGATAATTAGGAATGAAGACAGAAAAGGATAGGATGAGGGAATGGAATTTACCAAAAATATGCAGAAGGTGATGGAATATGCGGTGGGTCTGGCTCGGGAAGGGCGCCATCGTTATTTTATGCCAGAGCATCTTCTTTATGGTATGACCTTTGATGGTAATTTCGGCAGGGAATATGAGGCCGGGGGAGGTGAGCTCTCCCGGCTGCGTCAGGATCTTTTGACCTTTCTTAAAGAACATGCCGGAAAAGCACAAGCGGAAGAAGTCCGGTTGACCGCAGATACGGAAAAGACGCTTTATTTGGCAGAGGGGCAAGCGGTATCCAGCAGCCGCACCTCGGTGGATATCAGCCATGTACTTGCTGCTATGATGCAGTTGGAGGATAGTTACGGAATCTATTATCTTACCAGGGAATCTGTGGATTTGGTGGATTTGGTGGGAGAGCTTTCACGAGAAAGTTTGGCGGCTGAGCGTGGGGCTGAGCAGAGTTATTACGATCCGATGAAAAGCTCCGGAGTGGAGAGTTGGGAGAACGGCACCGCTGGCGAGAAGCATTTGACGAAAGAAGATACTGGTAATCATCGCTGGCGAAAGTTCGTAGAAGATATGAATCAGACTTGTCTGAGGCAGAATCGATTGATTGGCAGGGAAGTGGAGATGGAGAGAACCATACAGATTCTCTGTCGAAAAGATAAAAATAATGTGTTGCATATCGGAGAACCAGGAGTAGGGAAAACGGCTCTGGCATATGGTCTGGCTCAGCGCCTAGTAAAAGGACAGGTGCCAGAGCCGCTTCAGGGAGCACATCTATATGCACTGGATTTAGGAGGACTTCTGGCCGGAACTCAGTATCGGGGAGATTTTGAAAAACGGTTTAAGGAGATTATGGAAGGGCTTTCCAGAGAGGTACAACCGATTCTCTATTTGGATGAGATCCACAATATTGTAGGCGCTGGCGCCGTCAACGGCGGTAGTCTGGACGCGGCAAATCTTCTGAAACCATATCTGGCAGCAGGAAATATTCGTTTTATTGGAGCTACTACTTATGAAGAATATAAAAAGTATTTTTCCGCCAGTAAAAGTCTGGTGCGGCGTTTTCAAAATGTAGAGATTCGGGAGCCGGACAGAGAAGAGACGGTTGAGATTTTGAAGGGGCTGAAGCCGGGATATGAAAAATATCACAAGGTAAAATATGGGCCTGGAGTATTGGAACATGCCGTGGAGGTTAGCAGTCGTTTTATCAATGAGCGTTTTCTTCCCGATAAAGCGATTGACCTGATAGATGAGGCTGGGGCTTATCGCCGCCTTCATCCTTTAGAGCAGAAGCGACAGACGGTAAGTAAGTCTTTGATTGATGAAGTGTTGGCTAGGACGTGTCGTATTCCAGTGCAGACGGTGGAAAGGGGTGAGACAGAGAAACTAGCACTGTTGGATGTGCATTTAAAGCAGAAGATTTTCGGACAGGATTTGGCAGTGGATCAGGTGTGCAACGCCGTAAAGTTTTCCAGGGCTGGTTTGAATGAGGAGGGTAAGCCGGTTGCTTCTTTTCTGTTTGTTGGTCCCACTGGTGTGGGAAAAACGGAACTTTCCAAGGCATTGGCAGAAGAACTAGGTGTCTCTTTTTTACGTTTTGATATGAGCGAATATGCGGAAAAACATGCGGTGGCAAAGTTGATTGGCGCTCCGGCCGGTTATGTGGGTTATGAAGAGGGAGGGATTTTGACCGAGGAGATTCGTCGGCATCCTCATGGAGTATTGCTGCTAGACGAGATTGAGAAAGCTCATCCAGATATTTTTAACATATTATTGCAGGTGATGGATTATGCCACGTTGACTGACAATCAGGGAAGAAAGGCAGATTTTCGCAATATTATTCTGATTCTGACATCCAATGCGGGCGCCGGAGAGATTGGGAAAGGCAAAATTGGTTTTGGCAGCGGGATCATGAATCTGGATGCTCTTGAAGAAGCAGTAAAGCGGATTTTTCAGCCGGAATTCCGTAACCGTTTGAGCCGAATTGTTCTTTTTCATGGGATGGATGAGAAAATGGCAGGGAATATTACAACTAAGAAATTGGGAGAATTGACTCAGATGCTGAAAACTAGAAAAGTGAATCTGACAGTGACCCAGGCCGCCACAGAACATGTAAAAAGATCAGGAATTACTAGGGAATATGGAGCGAGAGAGATTGATCGAGTTATTTCTGGAGAAGTAAAACCTTTGTTGGCAGAGCTTTTGCTGTTTGGAAGACTGAAACGAGGCGGAGATTGTATTTTGGATGTGAGAAACGGGAAGTTGATAGTGAGATGATGTTTGGGATGTGGAGAAAAGGCAGATTGTGAGGGAATATCGGGTTTGCGGGATAGAAACTTGGCGGGGACAGTATATTGGGGTAGCGGGAAAAGAGGAAAATAGAAAAGAAAGAGGAACGGATAAAATATGGGTACATGGAAGAGCAGAGGTCTACGTGGTTCCATGTTGGAGGATAGGATCAATCATGGCAACCAGGTTTATCGAGAGAAAAAGTTAGCGCTGATTCAGAAAATTCCCACACCAATTACACCAATTACTATTGATAAAGAGACCCGCCATATCACACTGGCCTATTTTGATCAAAAGAGTACCGTAGATTATATCGGCATCGTACAGGGGATTCCGGTCTGTTTTGATGCGAAAGAGTGTGCAGTGGAAACATTCCCTTTGAAGAATATCCATGAGCACCAAATCTGTTTTATGGAGGAGTTCGAATCTCAAGGAGGAATTGCTTTTATTCTTTTGCATTTTACTGCAAGAGATGAAATCTACTATATTCCTTTTACAGATATCTGTCATTTTTGGAAACGGATGAAAGATGGCGGCAGAAAAAGTTTTACGTATGAAGAGGTGGACAAAAGTTTTCGCATTCGTCCTTATCGAGATATTCTGGTACACTATCTGGAAGCTCTACAAAAGGATCTGGAAAGAAGGAATTTTTAAAGTCTTTTCTGCTAGACAGCAAGGGAAACTTGTGAAATAATAGGAGAGATGGATTGGTTTTTCATTACATTGGGGAAGACAGGAGGCGAGTTATGGGAACAAAACGTATCATTCAGGTAGAAGAAAAAGTGCCCTTTCAGATGCTGGTGCCCTTAAGTGTTCAGCACATGTTTGCTATGTTCGGCGCATCGGTGCTGGTGCCGTTTATCTTCGGAATCAGCCCGGCTATCGTACTGTTTATGAATGGGGTAGGTACGCTGCTTTTTATTGCGGTGACGAAGGGAAAGGCTCCGGCATATCTGGGATCGAGCTTTGCTTTTTTGGCTCCGGCAGGGATTGTTATTCAGAATTGGGGATATGAATATGCTCTGGGTGGCTTTGTTGCGGTAGGTTTTTGTGGCTGTATTTTGGCGCTGATTGTGTACAAGTTTGGCACAGACTGGATTGATATAGTATTGCCGCCGGCGGCGATGGGGCCAGTAGTGGCGTTAATCGGTTTGGAGTTGTCCTCGTCGGCGGCCAGCAATGCCGGGTTGTTAGATGAGACCATTCAACCAGAGAATGTGATTGTATTTCTGGTAACGTTGGGCTTTGCCGTGTTTGGATCGATTTTGTTCCAGGGCTTTTTGTCGGTAATTCCAATTTTGATTGCCGTGATAGCTGGGTATGTGGCGGCTGTTGGTTGTGGAATTGTCAGCTTCGAAGCAGTGTCGGCGGCTCCCTGGTTTGCTTTGCCAGATTTTACCGCTCCCAAGTTTGCTCCCGAAGCGATTTTGATTATTTTGCCAGTGATCTTAGTGATTGCTTCGGAACATATCGGACATCAGGTGGTGACCAGCAAGATTGTAGGACGCGATCTGTTAAAGGATCCGGGACTTCACAGAAGCCTGTTTGGAGATAATTTTTCTACCATGATTTCTGGTTTGATTGGTTCCGTGCCTACCACTACTTATGGAGAAAATATTGGCGTCATGGCGATGACTGGTGTGTACAGTGTTTATGTGATTGCTGGGGCCGCCGTGCTGTCGATCGTTTGTTCTTTTGTAGGTAAACTATCTATGTTAATCAGTACGATTCCAGGACCTGTAATCGGTGGGATATCCTTTTTGCTGTATGGAATGATTGGTACTTCTGGATTGCGAATTCTAGTGGATTCAAAGGTGGATTTTGGAAAGTCTCGCAATCAGGCTTTGACTTCTGTGATTTTTGTAGCTGGACTTTCTGGAATTGCGATCCGAATTGGCAATATCCAGCTTACGGGTATGGTGTTGGCTTGTGTGGTAGGAATGGCACTGAGTTTGGCTTTTTATCTGTTGGACAAGGCCAGACTGACCAATGATCGGGAGGAAGAGAAAAAACCAAGGACAAAGAAGTGATGAAAGAAAATTTTAAAAAAAGGCTTTTGTTGATTATTTTTCTTGTATATCTAGGGTTACTGCTGCGGATTACGGTGTTCCGGAGTAGTTTTCGCCTGGGATATTTACTTCAGAATGGAAAAATAAATTTTACTTTCTTGGAAGAATATATTCTTTTGTTGCGGCAGGGCAGATGGTTTACCTTTTTTTATCTTTTTGTAGGAAATGTGATCTGGTTCGTACCCTTTGGCGTTTTTTGCTATGGAATTGGAAAAAAGCAGGAGATTGGGAGAATTCTGTTTTGGGGATTTTTGTTTTCTCTTGGGATTGAGAGTATGCAGTTTTTGTGGGGAACTGGAGTTTCGGAGTTGGATGATTTAGTGCTGAACACTCTGGGGGTCTGGATAGGGGCGATGGGAATGCATTTTCGAAAAATAAGAAAAAAAGTGGAGATGATGACATGAGCGGAAGATTATATGGAGTGGGAGTGGGGCCGGGAGACCCTCGGCTAATGACGCTTCTAGCAATAGAAACGATTGAAAGTTGTCCGGTAATAGCAGTACCTGGTGAGAACCGGGATCATGCTGTGAGTTACCGCATTGCCGAGGGGGCGGTAGCAGGTTTGGAGAAAAAGAAATGTTTGACTTTATCAACACCGATGACCAAAGATCCCGAAATATTGGCTCAAAGTTATGAGATGGCAGCAGAGCGGATTATAGAAGAGCTGAAGGAAGGCCAGGATGTGGCATATCTGACGTTGGGAGATCCGACCATTTACTCCACATATATTTATATTCATCGACTGGTAAAAGCGCAGGGCTACTCAGTAGAGATTATCAATGGCATTCCTTCTTTTTGTGCTGTGGCGGCCAGGATGGGGGAGAGCCTGGCAGATCGCTCAGAGCAATTGCATATTATTCCGTCCAGCTACGACATTGAAAAAGCGCTGGATTACCCGGGCAGCAAGGTCTTTATGAAAGCGGGTTCCAAACTTTCCAGAGTAAAACAGACGTTGCAGGAAAAGGATATGACGGCGGTGATGGTGGAAAACTGTGGCTTTTCCAACGAACATATTTATGATGTTATAACCGCAATGCCGGAGAAGGCCAGCTATTATACTACGGTTCTAGTGAAATAATCCTTATTCTTTGCCGCTCCAGCAATAGGTGCAGAGAGCGTTTGCCGGAAGTCCGATGGATTCGATCAGATCGTCTAAGCGGTGGAATTTGAGGGAAGTAAAGTTCAATCGTTTGCGGATTTCTTCTACCATCTCTCGATAATTCTGGCTGTCCGGATCGGCGTAGTCGGACAGCAGCTGAGGAGTGATGTCATCGCCTTCCCGTTCTCGGATAATCCGGCGGGTGATCAGATCCAGATCGGAATTAGAGCGGGAGAAGTTTAAATATTTACATCCGAACAACAAGGGCGGACAGGCCGGACGGATATGAACTTCTGTAGCGCCACTTTGATACAAAAATTCTGTAGTCTCGCCAAGTTGTGTGCCGCGGACGATAGAATCATCGATCAGCAACAAGCTTTTGCCATGAATGAGAGCGTCCACCGGAATCAGCTTCATTTTGGCGATCAGATTTCGCTGGCTCTGATTTTGTGGCATGAAGGAACGGGGCCAGGTGGGAGTGTACTTGATGAAAGGACGGGCAAAGGGAATGCCGGATTCGTTGGCATAGCCGATGGCGTGAGCGATTCCAGAATCCGGAACACCAGCGACAATATCCGGACGGATGGTTTGTTTGGTTTTGGCAGAACATCCCAAACAACCGTTCTCACCACAGCCAAGATCCCGCTGGGCCAGGATCTCACCACAACGGTAGCGCATTTCCTCCACGTTGACCCCTTCATAGCTGGAGGTGGGGTAGCCATAATAAACCCAAAGAAAAGAACAGATCTTCATCTCTTTTCGGGGCTGACTTAAGGACTGAATGCCAGAAGCACTGATGAGAGCGATCTCTCCGGGACCTAGTTCTGTGCAATCGTGATAGCCCAGATTGATGTAGGCAAAGCTCTCAAAGGAAACACAGTAAGCATTGTCCTTTTTGCCGATCACGACCGGAGTGCGTCCATAGCGGTCGCGGGAGGCATAGATACCCTCAGGAGTCAGAAGCAGAATGGTCATGGAACCCTCGATCATCTCCTGCGCATAGAGAAGTCCTTCAACCAGGCTTTGCTTTTGGTTGATGATGGAAGCAGTCAATTCGGTAGCGTTGATCCGACCGCCGGACATTTCCATGAAATGAATGTGGCCGTTCTCAAATGCCTGATGAATCAATTCTTCTTCGTTGTTGATCTTACCTACGGTGACGATGGCATAGCTGCCAAGATGAGACTGGATCAGCAACGGTTGTGGTTCATTGTCTGAGATGGAACCAATGCCGGAATTGCCTGTGAGTTCTTCTACGTCCCGTTCAAACTTGGTACGGAACGGGGAATTTTCTATATTGTGAATGCTTCGTTGAAAACCATTTGCGCCGTAGACAGCCATGCCGCCCCGACGGGTTCCTAAGTGGGAATGATAGTCCGTTCCGAAAAAGAGATCCATGACGCAGTCTTCTTTTGATGTAACGCCAAAAAATCCACCCATTTTGTGAGTCCTCCCAGTGATGGTATGATATAAAAGTGTAACATATAAGATGTAGATAAGACAATCGTTAGATTTATTAAAAATTCTAATAAAAAGGAGAAATTGCAACATGGCAGTTACAAGAGTTTATATCGGACACAGTACCACCAGGGAAAAAGTGTTGGCAGTGGGACTTCTGGCAGTGATCGGTTTGTGGGGAGCTCTGGGTTCTGCAGTGATTGGGCCGAAGATTTATCATAAGGAAGCGGACAAGATTGATGTATCGCCAGGCAGTATCGGGAGTGTGGCAGATGGGAGTGTTCCCGTAGTAACCACGCTGCAGGAAATGGAGAGTGGAGAACCATTTGTGCTGAAAAATGAGGAGTTTGGTGATTGGACAAGAAGCAGCGGCGAGATGATAGGGGATACCTATTATAATAAAATCACTTTGGAGGATGGGACGGTGATCGCCGCCAGGATTCATTTTGAGGCAGAGACAGAGGAATTTGTCTTAGAGGAAGGAGCACTTACCAAGAATTTTGATCATGCAATCGTTACTTATCCTATCGGCATATTGAGGCCATGGCCAGAGGAAGTACAAACGGAAGCAGAGGCCGCCAGCTGGATTACCTATAAGGACGGGTATCTGGATATGGAGGGAGATTTCGGTGTGGAACTTCCAGAACTAGGAAAGATCAAGAAAGAATGGCAGCTGAAAATGATGGCCGCCGGGTTGGTGGTGGGCCTGGTTTCTAGCGTGGTGATTGATCTGCTTCTAAAAAAGAAAGAAGAACGGGCTTCCACGCCTCAGACGGAGCAGGAACGATGGATTTTGGGAACCTATGCGAATTGGGCCCAGCATTTCGGACAGCTGAATTATAAAGGAAGGATGGCAGCGCCCAACACAGTTGCCAGCCCTCTGTATTTTGGGGGACGTCCAAAGGATGAAGACAGCAGAAAACTGACGATCCGGGTGCTTAAAGAGGATTGGGAGATCAAAAATCGCGAAGATCTGCTGGATACGGTAGAATATATGAGCAGGGGAACGGGATTTTGGGACTGTACGACTCAGTATGATCGGGCATGGGAGCTTTGCCGATCGAATCAGCTGTTGGGCATGGGATATATTGCAGGCTGGCTGACGAAGAAGGAGATGCTGGAACGCTCCTGTATTGTGGGAAATATCATGCAAAAGGTGTTTCAAGACTGGGAGGAATTGGCAGAGAGTTATTTGGAGGCGTATACAAGATGGCGAAGGGGAGAGTTTGGCCAGCAGGCCGAGGCCGCTATTATAATGCGAAAACAGATTCAGAAGAATCTGTATAGTCGAAAAGACAGTCCTTATCGCCTTCCCTGGATGCTTCCTCTCGGTATGGACAGCGAGCGGATGGAGCGGGTAAAGGAAAAGACTGGGGAAGTATAGTAGGATCCATTTTGTCATTGCAGGTATTTAAAAACCAGAGATTGACAAGGAGCGTATATTATTCTATAATCAGAGGACGCGTTGTTAAATTATCACTTTACTATATGAAAGTGACAATAAAACTCAGGGAAAGTTGGGAAAAAGATGAGCAGACAGTTGCTACATACCCCAGAAGGGGTCCGGGATATTTATGCAGAAGAATGTGCCAGAAAGATGGCGGTTCAGAACAAGATTCAAAAAATATTCCATTTATATGGTTATCAGAATATAGAAACTCCTACCTATGAATTTTTTGATATTTTTAAAAAAGAGCGGGGAAGCGCGAACACTAGAGAAATGTACAAGTTTTTTGATCGGGAGAATAACACTTTGGTGTTGCGTCCGGATATGACACCGCCGATTGCCCGTTGTGTGGCAAAATATTTTATGGATGAGACAGGTCCTTTGCGGCTTTGCTATCTGGGACAGACGTATTTGAATGGGGCCAGCTACCAAGGCAGACTCAATGAGACAACACAGACAGGAGCCGAGCTTATCGGAGATGATTCCAGCGATGGAGATGCGGAAATGATTGCCATGGTGATCGATGCCCTGAAATCCACGGGTCTGCAGGAATTCCAGGTAGAGTTAGGACAAGTGGAATTTTATCGGGGGCTGGTAGAGGAAGCCGGTATGGATGAAGAGACCAGCAACCAGCTCCAGGAACTGATTGAGAATAAAAATTATTTTGGGGTAGAGGAGCTTTTGACGGAACAGACGATGCCAGAAGAGCAGAAACGCGTGTTTTTAAAGCTGCCGGAATTGTTCGGGGACATAGAGAAGATCCGTCTGGCCAGAAGCATGACGGCAAATAAACGTTCTCTCCAGGCCATCGACCGTCTAGAACGGGTGCAAGAGATTCTTGACAGCTATGGGTTGGGAGATTATGTGTCTTATGATCTGGGGATGCTGAGTAAGTATTCTTATTATACCGGAATTATTTTTAAGGCATATACCTATGGCACGGGCGAGTATTTGGTGACGGGAGGACGGTATGACAAGCTTTTGGTGCAGTTTGGGAAGAATACCCCAGCAGTAGGATTTGCCATCGTAGTGGATCGGTTAATGCTGGCTCTTTCTCGTCAACGGATTGTGACAAAGGTGGATAGAGTAGAACAGATGGTATTGTATGAGCCAGGAGCCAGGACAAAGGCAGTTGGTTTGGCTAAGCATTTTCGGACAGAAGGCCAGGCTGTACAACTGATTCGCAAGCCAGTGGATCAGTCAGTGACAGAGTATGTGTCCTATGCCAGGCGGCACCAGATGAGAATGCTCTTGTATTTAACAGGAGAGGGAGAGCAGGTGACAGAGTATCAGGTGGAAAGCGGGCAGATAAAGATGCGGAATTGGGAAGAGTATTTTTAAAAAGGGAAGGATGGGAGCGAAATGAGATATCTGACCTTTGCCCTTGCCAAGGGCAGACTGGCGAATAAATCTTTGGCGATGTTTGAAAAGATTGGTATTACCTGCGAAGAGATGAAGGATAAGAATTCTCGAAAGCTGATTTTTACCAATGAGGAGCTGAAAATGCGGTTTTTTTTGGCCAAAGCAAACGATGTGCCTACCTATGTGGAATATGGCGCTGCAGATATTGGAATTGTGGGAAAAGATACGATCCTAGAAGAGGGGCGGAAGTTGTATGAGGTACTGGATCTGGGAATCGGACGATGCCGGATGTGTGTATGTGGGCCGGAATCAGCAAGGGAATATTTGAAGCATCATCAATTGATTCGAGTGGCAACAAAGTACCCGTCTATTGCTAAAGATTATTTTTACAATAAAAAGCATCAGACGGTGGAAATTATCAAGTTGAACGGTTCCATTGAATTGGCGCCGATTGTGGGTCTGGCAGAAGTTATCGTAGATATTGTGGAAACAGGCGCTACCTTGCGAGAGAATGGTCTGGAGGTATTAGAGGAGGTCTGTCCGTTATCGGCCCGGATGGTGGTAAATCAGGTGAGTATGAAGCGAGAGAATGAGCGAATCACAAGAATGATACGAGAGATGAAACGGCTAATGCAGGGAAATTGCGAATGATAAAAGGAAAAAAGAGCCTCTGTCCAATGCTTTTGACAGAGAATGGAGGGAAAAATGAGAATTGTCAAACTGAATGAACAAAGCAAGCAGGATATTCTCGCCTGCTTATTGAAACGGGATCCCAACAATTATAGCGGTTATGAGGACAGGGTTCAGGAAATTGTGGAAAATGTGAGGAATCGCCGAGATGAAGCGCTGATAGAATACACAGAGAAATTTGATGGTGTGAACTTGTCGGCAGAACAGCTGCGTGTGACAGAGGAGGAGATTTTAGAAGCCCTTTCTCTAGTAGAACCATCGTTGCTTTCTGTAATGAAAAAATCCATGAAAAATATTCGGGAATACCACGAGAAGCAAAAACAATACAGCTGGTTTGACAGTCAACCAGACGGTGTCATACTAGGGCAGAAGGTAACGCCTTTAGCCAGCGTGGGCGTGTATGTGCCCGGAGGAAAGGCAGCTTATCCGTCTTCGGTGCTGATGAATATCATTCCGGCTAAGGTGGCGGGAGTGGAGCGGATTGTGATGGTGACGCCGCCGGGAAAGGATGGTAAAGTGAATCCGGTGACTCTGGCGGCGGCGCATCTGGCAGGAGTGACGGAAAGCTATAAGGTAGGGGGCGCCCAGGCGGTTGCGGCATTGGCTTTTGGAACAGAATCGATTCCGCGGGTGGACAAGATTACCGGTCCCGGCAACATTTTTGTGGCGCTGGCAAAGAAAGCAGTTTATGGACATGTGAGCATTGATAGTATTGCTGGGCCCAGTGAGATTCTGGTGTTAGCTGATGATAGTGCCAATCCTCGGTATGTGGCGGCAGATCTGCTGTCTCAGGCAGAGCATGATGAACTGGCCAGCGGCATTCTAGTCACCACTAGCATGGAGCTGGCAAAGAATGTCTCAGAAGAAGTCGAGGAATTTCTTAAAAATCTTTCCCGACGGGAAATTCTTAAGAAGTCTTTAGAAAACTATGGATATATCTTGGTGGCGGATTCTATGGCAGATGCCATTGATACAGCCAATCAGATCGCATCAGAGCATTTGGAGATTGTGACGCGCAATCCTTTTGCGGTAATGACAAAAATTCGGAATGCAGGAGCAATTTTTTTGGGCGAGTACAGTTCGGAGCCTTTAGGGGATTATTTTGCAGGTCCGAACCATGTGCTTCCCACCAATGGAACAGCAAAATTTTTCTCTCCTTTGGGAGTGGATGATTATGTGAAGAAATCCAGCATTATTTATTATTCCAAAGAGGCGTTGGAACCAATTCACAGAGATATCGAGGCATTTGCCGAGGCAGAGGGCTTGACAGCGCATGCCAATTCGATCCGAGTGCGGTTTGAGGAGTAGAGATATAGAAAAAACAATCGGACATATCAAGACAGAAAAACGAATTGGTATGTACAGCCAAGTGCGGATTGATGCAGAGAAAGATAAAAAAGGGAGCAGAACGACCTCATTAAAGAGAGAAAATTGAATGGGAAAAAAGGGCAATGTCATTTAGATAAGGAAACGAGAAACGTAGTCAAGGAAAAGGGGAGAGAAGCATTGCCAAAACCGTCTGCTCCTTTTTCCGGTTTCGAGATTAAGAATTCCTAAAACCCCTGATTTTTGCTAAAAACAAAACGAAAATATATAAACTCGCTCCGCTCAGACAGTGTATATTTTCGTTTCAACGCAAAAATCAGGGATTTAAGGACTTCTAAATCTCTGCAAAGTCAAAATCCGCAGACTATTTCTCAT
>JAAWNY010000004.1 GCA_022799175.1 Lachnospiraceae bacterium
ATAGAAGTTCTTAAATTTGCGGAGTTTGCGTTGAAATGAAAATGCACACTGTCTGAGCAAAGCGAGTTTGGGCATTTTCATTTCGCACTTAGCAAAATCCGGAGATTTTAGAGCTTCTTACATCCCGAAACAGCGAAGCAGGCAAACCCATTGCCGCCGCCTCATCCCTCTGCCCGCTCCTTTCTTCCTGGCGTCTTCTTCACACATTCGCCATGCTTCGGCAAAGGCAAATTCACCTGATCGAAGCTTTTTACCAGATAAATAGTGTAAGCGCTTAGGAATTAAAGTATGCAAAAAATCCAGAAAGAATCAACAAATCAAAAGATTCTTTCTGGATTTTGTATAGATAGAGCGAGGGGCACCACTCCATCATCGAATTTGATGATTTTGCGACACCCCCATCCATCTTCCTTACGCTCTCTCAACTAAGCCAGAACGCAGGCAGGAAGTACATACGTACATCTTCTTAGCAGCGCCGTTGACTTTAACTTTGACAGATTTTACATTCGCTTTCCAGATCGCATTTGATCTTCTATGGGAATGGCTCACGTTATTGCCGAAGTGAGCAGCCTTTTGGCAAATTGCACATTTAGCCATGATCGCACCTCCTTAACCACAGGATTTTTGCTGCCGATTTTAATACGGAAACACAACATAAGTATCATAACAAATTATTGAAGATTTGGCAAGTGAAATTTTTAAAACGGGATATTTTGTATAGGCATTCCAGACGACAGGGGGTTTTTCTTGATGAAAGTCTTTCTCTCTGTTATACTGAAAACGGGAAAAAGATAACGTTCTAAGAGGGATTCTCCTATATGGGCAAGGAAAGGTGAGACAAAAGATGTACATTGCGGATTTACATATTCATTCCCGGTATTCCCGGGCTACCAGTAAAGAATGTGTACCGGAATATTTGGATTTATGGGCCAGGCGAAAAGGAATTCATTTGTTGGGAACAGGGGATTTTACCCATCCGGCATGGCGACAGGAACTGCAAGAGAAGCTAATTCCAGCAGAACAGGGATTTTATTGTCTAAAAAAGGAACTGCAGTTAAAGGACAAAATAGGGGAGGAAAATTTTTCACCCAGGTTTGTAGTTTCCGGAGAAATCAGTTCCATTTATAAAAAGAATGGACGAGTACGAAAAGTCCATAATGTGATTTTACTGCCCGGACTTTCGGAGGCGGAATTGCTTTCGAAAAAATTGGAAGCTATTGGAAATATTCATTCGGACGGGAGACCGATTTTAGGTTTGGACAGTCGAGATTTATTGGAAATTACTTTAGAGATATGCCCGAATGCAATTTTTGTGCCGGCCCATATTTGGACTCCTCATTTTTCGATGTTTGGGGCTTTTTCCGGATTTGATACCGTGGAGGAATGTTTTGGGGATCTGTCTTCTTATGTGCATGCTGTTGAAACAGGACTTTCTTCGGATCCGCCAATGAATTGGCGATTGTCAGCTTTGGATCGGTTCCAGATGATTTCCAATTCCGATGCCCATTCACCGGCGAAATTAGGACGGGAGGCGAATCTTTTGGACATATCCCTGTCTTATGACGGTTTATATGGAGCCATTCAAAAAGGGCAGGGGCTTGTGGGCACGATTGAATTTTTTCCAGAGGAAGGAAAATATCACTACGATGGACATCGAAAATGCCATTTGTGCCTGAGTCCTTATGAAGCAGAAAAATACCAGGGAAAATGCCCGGTTTGTGGAAAGAAACTTACTTTGGGAGTTTCTCACCGGATAGAGCAGCTGGCTGACCGAAAAGAAGGCTATGTACGTTTAGAGGCGGCGGCTTTTGAACGTTTGGTGCCGTTACCAGAGGTGATCGCAGCATCTGTTGGCAGTACAGTTGCCAGCGCAAAGGTTCAGCAAAAGTATAGAGAAATGCTGGCTAGTCTGGGGACAGAATTTTCTATTTTGAGAGAGCGATCCCTAGCAGAAATTCAACGGTTGTTTGGCTATCAGATCGGTGAGGGAATCCGGCGACTGAGACAGGGTGAAGTACGGCGATTTCCGGGATTTGATGGGGAATACGGTATAATTCAGTTGTTTGAGCCAGCGGAGTTAGCGTCTATGGAGGGGCAGATGAGTATGTTTGGCTGGGAAGAGAAAAAAGAAAAGTCCCAGTTATTCCCCAATAAAATAACGAAAACATTTACAGAATCCGACGAAAACGATAAGAAAAAAACAAACGATGAAAAAATACATACGAAAACGGTAGATGATTTAAATAAAGAGCAACTTTTGGCTGTCCGTTCTGTTTCATCCAGAATCGCTGTAATTGCCGGGCCGGGAACTGGCAAGACAAAGACTCTTGTTTCCCGAATTCTCTATTTATTGCAGAATCGCAGAATAAAACCGGGGCAAATCGCAGCAGTCACATTTGCCAATCAAGCAGCAGAAGAGATGAGAAATCGTCTGGAAAAGCAATTGGGACAAAAGCATATTGCCAAAAAAATTCATATTGGAACTTTTCATAGTATTTGTAACGAACTATTAAAAGCTTCCGGAGAGAATTATACATTGGCAGAAGAAAGTATGGTATTGGAAATTGTCAGGGATGTGGCAGAAGAATTAGGAATGAAAGAAAACATAAAAACGTTGCGACAAAAGATATCCCAAAGAAAGATTGCCATGACAGAAGGAAAACAAGAAGTATCACAAGAAAGTAAAAAAGCAGTCGATGAGAAATCACCAACTGCCAGAAAGGAGCCCCAGCGGTCCAATTTGGATCTTGCTTTAAAAAGGTATCAAGATCGCCTAAACCTTCTTTCTGTTTTGGATTTTGATGATCTTCTCATTCAGGCATGGGAGATAACGGGAAAGCTTCCTCTACCTTTTTCTTATCTTTTGGTAGATGAATTTCAAGACATCAGTCCTTTACAGTACCGTTTGATTCAAAGTTGGAGCAAGGATGGCCAAGAAGTGTTTATTATCGGAGATCCGGATCAAGCGATTTACGGCTTTCGGGGAGCAGATGAAAAAAGTTTCCATCGTTTTTGTCAGGAGAAACCGACAGAGATCATCTATTTGCAAAAAAACTATCGTTCTTCTCCAGAAATTTTAACAGCATCCAGGGAAATACTAAAGAATGGTCATGAATTTCAGAATCAGAAAGCAGACAACGATTTCTCAAAAAAGGCACATGGTTGTTTGGTACCGGTAAAAGAGTCCGGATTTCCGGTTCGTTTGATACAGAGTCGGGAATCCAAAAATGAAGCGATCGTTATTGCCAAGGAAATCAATCGTCAGATTGGTGGGATTGACATGTTGGACGTTCAAGAGGGATATTCTTCTGTCGATGAGCGCATACCCAGAAGCTTTGCTGATATTGCCGTTCTTTATCGCACGCATCGTCAGGCAGAACTTTTGGAAACATGTCTGAAAAAAGAGGGGATTCCTTATGTAGTAACAGGCCGGGAGGAATTTTTGGAAGAAGATATTGTTCGGGGAAGCCTGGGATTTTTTAAAAGTCTTTTAAACCCGAAAGATGATTTATCACAGGTATTGTGTCTTAAGCTTTTATGGCATGTGGAAAAAACAAATATTTCCCAATGCGATTATTTTGCTCTGGCAGAGAAATACAAAACTTTATGCCGAAGAGCAAAGCCGCAAAATTTATGGGATTCCTGGCGAAAAGATATGGGATTTTTAGAAAATCAATCGATGGAAAAACTGACTTCTATGGCTGTGTTTTATAAAACTATGGAAGAGATGTTGACAGCGCTGACTTTTGGCAAAGAAAGTGATTTAAAGCGTTGGGGCGGGAAACATTATACTTCGGATGCGGTGACTTTGATGACCATGCATGGCTCCAAGGGACTGGAATTTCCTGTGATTCTTCTCTATGGTTTGCGGTCGGGAATGGTTCCTCTAGAATATAAAGGAATGGAAACGGACTTACAAGAGGAAAGAAGACTTCTTTATGTCGCCATGACCCGGGCTAAGGAAGAGCTGATCTTGACTGGTTCAGGAGAAATTTCACCATTTGTAAAGCATATATCGGAGGATATTATTTTACGCGAGCAGATCAGACAAAAACAGAAAAGTTGGGATGGTGGTCGTCAACTGAGTCTGTTTGATAAAGATTTGGACATTGGAAGAAGGGAAACATTATGACTTTTTATGATATGATAAAAGATTTGTCTCTGGCTTTGAATCGGGAGAAACTGGTGATCTTTGTGGGAGCCGGAGTATCGAAAAATTCAGGGCTTCCTACGTGGGGACAGATTGTGCAAGCGTTTGCCAAAGAAATTGGTTATTGTACAAAAGGCCGTCTGGCTACGGAAGAATATATCCGAATTCCCCAATATTATTACTGTCTGGATGAAAGTGAAAATCATGTCTCTTATTATTCGCTGATTCAGTCTATGATACCAAAAGATATCCGTCCCAATCTGTTGAATCAATTGATTGTATCGCTGCATCCGAAACATATTGTTACCACCAATTTTGACACACTTTTGGATCAGGTCGCCCATGGCTATGAGATCATCCGGGAAGACCGAGATCTGTTGACTGGCATTTCAGCCAATTATCTTTTAAAACTTCACGGTGATATCTGTCAGCCAGAAAAACTAGTGTTTAAGGAAGATGATTATTTGCATTATTCTCATACCCACCGGTTGATGGAGACTCTTTTGAAATCGTTGTTGATTGATCATGTATTTTTGTTTGTTGGTTATTCGCTTAATGATTATAATCTAAAAACATTTGTCAGCTGGATTGAATATATTGCTCAGGAAATGCAAGTAAAACAGGAGATGCATCACAATTATTTCCTTTCTAGCAGCCGCCATGCGGGAAAAGATTATCTGCGAAAATATTATGAGGGGAAGGGACTAGAAGTGATTGATCTATATCAGCTTCCTTCTGAGGTGGATATTCGGGCAAAGGATATTCGCCTTTCGGAAGAGCTAGGGCGTAAGACATATGCAGTTTTGGAATTGCTATTGGGAATGTAACCGATAAAAAATAAAAGCAAGCATTGCCGGATTACGTTGAAAAAAAAGCGATTAGATGGTAAAATGTTTGGGAAGGGAGAAGGCATAATTGTGCATAAAAAAAGGCTTATCTGTAAAAAGAACAAGGTTTCTTTGATTGTGCTGGCAGTCATATTTTGTACATGTGGTTTTTGCCTGGCCGGATGCGAGGGAAAACCGGCTGATAGGATGCCATCTGCTTCTGAGGAAAATCCGATTGTCAGTGAAAGGCATGAAGACATTCACAAGAATGCGACAAGCGTGGTGAATTTTGATCGGGAACTGGATGACTATCGGCCATTGAAGAAACAATATAATTTTTATTTTACTTATAAATTAGTTCATCCGTGGTGGGATGCGGTGGCTCTGGGAATTGAGGATGCGGCGAAAGAGTATGAAGAAAGAGGAATTATAATTGATTATGAATATTTGGCGCCCAAAGAGGCTTCTGCCCAGAAACAGATCCATCAACTGTCAGAGGCTTCTTTGCGAGGATTTGATGTAATTGGTGTGGATGTGGCAGATGTAGCCATTCTCTCGCCAGTCATCAACGAGTTGATGAAAAATGGACAGAAGATTATGACTTTTTCCAGTTCGGATGCCTCCAAGGAGGATGGCTGTAATCGGATTGCTTATGTAGGAAATACCCATAATTATGAGGATGGTGTTGAACTTACGGAGGCTCTCTGTGAAAAGTTGGGATTTCGAGGAACCATTGCTGTTTTAGTGGGAATTCAGGAAGCTCCTTGTCATGAAGATCGGGCGCTAGGTGTCAAAGATGTGATTGCAAAATATCCAGATATGGAGATTGTGGAGATTGCTTATGACGGAGATTCGGTGGACAATGCCTTTCATCTTACCAGAGGATTTTTGGAACGCCACAAGGATTTGGATGGAATCGTCTGTTGCAATATGAGTAATCCGGTGGGCGCTGCCCGGGCAGTTATGGAAGCCGGGCGGGAAAACGAGATTGTAATTGTGGGAATGGATCATGATCAGGAGGCGCTTCGCTATCTCAAAGATGGAATTATCTATGCGCTGGGGGTTCAGGATTGTTATTCGATTGGTTATGACACGATTCAGGTGGCAGTTAAAATTGCGGACGGACTTCTTCCAGGAGAGGCGTATCCCGAAAAAACAGAAGAAATTACAACCATCATTTATCAAGATAGTGCGACTGCGGTGCTGCAGACACTATATGGTGAAATTGATTAAGTATGGCAGGAGTAAAAATGAATGGTTCACAGATTCACGTGAGGAAAGAAAAACAACAAAGAAAACAGACCGTTACTTTTGCTTTGCTGGGTGGGGGAATCATTGCGGCGATTCTTCTCATTACAACAATATGGGCATCGAATAGGGCAAGAATTGGCACGAGTCAGGCAGTGAGCAGAGTTAGTGAATTTTATCTGGAGGAATTGGCCGGACGAAGAGCGCAAGTGGTTTCCGAAGAACTGAAAAATCATGTCGCCTACATAAAAAATGCTTTGGATATTTTAGAACCGGACGATTTGGAATCCCAAGAAAGTTTGCGTCAATTTTTGGGAAAGGTCAAAAAGCTTTATGGGGTGGATAAATTTGCTTTTGTAGATGAAAATGGTATTGTTTATACCCAGCACAGTACAACTTCCGGATTGAGCAGGTATGGCTTTCTTTCCGAAGAATTGACAACACCTGTGATTCATACCCAGAATCTCTACGGAGCAAAAAAGCAGGTTATTCTGGCAATTCCTGTTGAGGACGTCTTTTTCCAGGGAGTGCGGATAAAAATATGTTTTATTCAGATCAATATTAGTGAAATGTTGAGTTCGTTGACCTTACAAACGAATGACAATGAAACTTACTGTAATTTATATTATCGCAATGGTGAGAGTCTGACGAATGATAGCTTTGGTTATCTTACAGCAGGAAAAAATCTGTTATCTGAGCTGGAAAAAGCAGAGATGAAAGAGGGATCCAGCCATAAAAAATTAAGCGATGATTTTGCCAATGGCAATCCGGGCCAAATATCTTTCAAATATCAAGAGTCAGAAGAAGAATTGTGTTACATTCCCGTAGAAGGAACCAATTGGATGCTGACTATTTTGATTCGAAATAATGTTATCAGCGATCAGATTGGCTCCATCAGCTCTCGTATGATGAAGCGCAGCATTATACAAATTGTTATTACGGTGCTGGTGATGTTGGTAGTGTTTTCTTTACTGATTCATCAATCTAGAAAAAATGCAAAATTTTTATTGGAGCAAGAAAAAGCGGATGGAAATCGGATAAGGGCGGCATATAAGCAGATTGAGAGAGAACGGACAGCTATGAATAACATTCATGCTGCTATGGGGTCTGGTCTCTGGAGTATGGAATTTAATACTCGTGCAGAGATACTCTCCTGTACCTGGTCCGATGTTTTTCGGAAAATGGTGGGGTATAATAGTGAAGAGGATTTTCCTAACCGTATGGAATCCTGGTCTGATTTGCTGCATAAAGAGGATAAAGAGCAAGTATTGAAGGAATACTGGGATACCGTATATGATTATACCAATGAGAAAACGTATGATGTCGAATATCGTCTTCTCACGAAACATGCCGGTTGGCGATGGTTCCATGCAGCTGGCCGGTTGTCTAGGCGTGAAGATGGCTCGCCGATTACATTTGTTGGACTTTTTTTAGATATTGATGATGAGCGGAAGATGGAAAAACAGCTGCAAAGGCAAAAAATTGATCTTCAGGATGCCCTTGCGGCTGCTCAACATGCCAACAAGGCCAAAACCACGTTTCTCAATAATATGTCCCATGATATCCGTACTCCGATGAATGCGATCATTGGTTTTACGTCTCTTGCGGCAACCCATATTGACAATACAGAACAGGTTCGGGATTATTTATCTAAGATTACCACATCCAGTAATCATCTTTTAAGTTTGATCAATGATGTGCTGGATATGAGTCGCATCGAAAGCGGAAAAGTAAAAATTGAGGAAAAGGAAGCCTCTCTTCCAGAGATCATGCATGATTTAAAAACTATTGTTCAGGCAGATATTACATCTCGACAGCTGGAATTTTATATCGATACCGTAGATGTGGTGAATGAACATGTGTTATGTGATAAGTTGAGGCTGAACCAAGTGCTTTTGAATCTTTTGAGCAATGCGATGAAATTTACGAAACCTGGAGGAATGGTCAGTGTCCGTATTCTGCAGAAGGAAAGTGCACCGGAAGGTTGTGCGTCTTATGATTTCCAGGTAAAAGATACGGGAATCGGCATGAGCAAGGAATTTTTAGAGCATGTTTTTGAACCTTTTGAACGGGAAAAGACCAGCACTATTAGCGGAATCCAGGGAACAGGATTGGGAATGGCGATTACTAAGAATATTGTAGATATGATGGGAGGCACTATCCATGTAGTCAGTGAAGAGGGGAAAGGAAGCACGTTTACGGTATCTCTGCAGTTTCGGATTTGTGCGGATCCTGTAAGACAAGATGAAATTCCGGAACTAAAGGGACTTCGGGCGCTGGTGGCAGATGATGATTTTAACACCTGTTCTAGTGTTACGAAGATGCTCTCTACGATCGGTATGAGACCGGACTGGACTACTTCCGGCAAGGAGGCTGTGCTCCGGGCAAAGCTTGCGAAGGAACAGAATGATAGTTATGCCGCTTATATTATAGACTGGTTGATGCCAGATATGAATGGGATCGAAGTGGTCAGACGTATCCGTGGAATGATTGGAGAGGAGATACCTATTATTATTCTGACGGCTTATGATTGGTCAGATATTGAGGAGGAGGCCAGAACGGCAGGAGTTACAGCTTTCTGTTCCAAACCGATCTTCCTTTCTGAATTGCGAGAGATCCTGGAATTACCATATACTGCCCAAAGTGTCGAGAATATAATCTTAAAAGAAACCATGTCTTTTGAAGGGAAAAAGATTCTTTTGGTGGAGGACAACGAATTGAATCAGGAAATTGCCGTGGAGATTTTACAAGAAGAGGGATTTATTATGGATGTGGCAGACGATGGCGTGGTGGCAGTGGAAAAGATAAAAACGTCCGATCCCGGCTGTTATGATCTAATTTTGATGGATATTCAAATGCCGATTTTAAATGGTTACGAGGCGACAAAGCAGATCCGGGCCTTAAATAGACCTGGTCTCTCAGATATTCCCATTATCGCTATGACGGCTAATGCTTTTGATGAGGACAAAAAGATGGCTTTTGCAGCAGGAATGAATGGACATATCGCCAAGCCTATTGATATACCGAAGCTGATGGAGCTTTTGACAAATGTATTAAAATAGTTTATGGATATATACCCTCAGCGGACAAGGGCATGTTTTCCTTGTCCGCTGAGGGTATTGGAGGAGAAAAGAAAGCAGATTCGACATGGTTGTGGAATTGAAGTATCAAGATGGAGATTATGTGGAAACAAGAGAGGATAAAATATAATGCTGTATCCAACAATTGGGATACCTGTAATGGGAAAAGACCTTTTTCACCGCTACCAGCAATATAAATATATCCGATGCTTGCGGCGAGCAGGCGCTTCTGTGCAATTGTTAGAACCGGATGCCTCCGAGGAAGGGCTGATATCCGTTTTGAATCGGTGTGTTGGTTTCCTGTTTCCTGGCGGACCGGATATTCAACCAGAACTATATGGACAGACGCCTCAGATAAATTGCAAAAAGCCAGATCGGATAAGAGATGGCTATGAGTCGGCGCTTTTGCGTATGGTTTTGACAGCAAAAAGGCCATTATTTTGTATTGGACGAGGAATGCAGCTTTTGAATGTTGTATTGGGAGGGACTCTGATTCAGGATTTAAAACTAAAACAAGAATATCCCCATATGGATTATCCCAATCGGTTATCAGCCACTCATCCGATTGAACTGGATTCGGACAGCTGGGTATCACAACTTTTAGGTTCGGATACTGCGACGGTGAACAGTCTGCATCATCAGGCAGTGGATACGGTCGGAAGCGGGCTTTGGATTGCGGCTGACAGTCCGGAAGGCTTTCCCGAGGCGGTGGAGATTGAAAATTATCCTTTTAGCCTTGCGATACAATGGCATCCGGAGTATATGACAAGAGTTCCCGCTCAACAGCGGTTGTTCCAAGGGTTTGTAGATGCTTGTCGGTGATGTTTGGATATCGGAAAGGGAGTAAAAATATATGAAGCGATTATATTCCTGGAATGTAAATGGACTGCGTGCTTGTATGAATAAAGGTTTTCGGGATTTTCTGGAACGAGAAGATCCGGATGTGCTATGTCTGCAGGAGACGAAGATGCAACCAGAGCAAGCAGATTTTGAATTTCCGGGATATCATTTGTATTGGAATAGCGCCGTGAAGAAAGGATATTCTGGAACACTGGTACTGACAAAGGAGAAGCCATTGTCCGTGATCAACGATCTGGGACTGGATCGACATAATACAGAAGGACGGACGATTACACTGGAGTATTTGGAGCATTATTTAGTCAATGTTTATGTGCCCAATGCACAAAACGAACTGGCACGTTTGGGATATCGAATGCAGTGGGAGGATGATTTCCGAGGCTATTTAGGAAGATTGAAGGAGAAAAAACCGGTGATCGTGACCGGTGATTTTAATGTGGCAAAAGAAGAAATAGACTTAAAAAATCCCCAAAATAACCGGAGAAATGCCGGTTTTTCTGATGAGGAACGGGGAAAGATGAGAGAACTTCTGGCGTCCGGTTTCGTGGACTCCTTTCGGTATTTGTATCCCGATCAGGAAAATGCATACAGTTGGTGGTCTTATCGCTTCAAAGCCCGGGAGCGAAATGCTGGCTGGCGAATTGATTATTTTCTGGTATCGGCAGGATATGAAGGACAGATTGAGGACAGCCGGATTCTAGCAGATCAGACAGGAAGCGATCACTGTCCGGTGGAGCTGATCCTGAAGTCATAACAGAAATACTTAAAGAGTGTGAAGGAGAGAACTATGACGGGAATCACGAGTGTACTGGCGCGAGCCGTGGCATTTATTTTGATTATTGTTACTGGATATGGACTGAAGAAAAGAGGTTTTTTTCATCCAGATGATTTTTATCTGTTTTCGAAAGTTGTTGTTCGTATTACGCTACCTTGCGCGATTATTTCCAATTTCAGTAAGATTTCAATGGACAATTCTCTATTATTTATGTGTGTAATCGGTCTGGTGAGCAACTTGCTGATGGTGATTGTTGGATTTTTGGTGAATTTGGGAAGAAGCAAACAGGATCGGGCATTTGGAATGATCAATTTGTCAGGATATAATATTGGTAATTTTACGTTACCATTTGTTCAGAGTTTTCTGGGGCCGGTAGGATTTGCCGCCACCAGTCTCTTTGATGCTGGAAATGCGATAATGTGTACGGGGGCAACTTACACGATGGCTTCCATAGCCGCTGGTACAGGAGATCGACCATCCGTAAAAAACGTATTAAAAAGTTTGTTTTCTTCTTTACCATTTGATGCGTATTTGATTATGACAGTGTTTGCTGTTTGCCGGATATCCTTGCCAGAATTGTTTACTTCTTATGCGGGGACAGTGGGAAATGCCAATGCTTTTTTGGCACTTTTGATGATTGGCATCGGATTTGAGATTCGCATGGAGCGGGAAAAGTTGGCAAAAATTGTTCAAATTTTAATTTTGCGTTATGGTATGGGGGTTCTTATGGCATTAGCGTCCTATTTCTTTTTGCCCTTTGCCTTGGAAGTTCGTCAGGCAATCGCGCTGATTGCGTTAGGCCCGATTTCTTCGGTAGCGCCTGCCTTTACTGGAAAAGTAGGAGGCGATATAGAAATGGCTAGTGCCGTCAATTCCTTGTCTATCGTAATTAGTATCATCATGATCACTGGGGCTTTGATGATTTTATTATAATCGATAACAATGTTTTAGTTGTACCAATAACAATTGCTTGACTTTAATAAGGAGTTGTGTTAGAATCATTTCCATGGCTTATGCGAGCCAGTAGTCAAAGGGGACATCGCTTCTGTTTGCGTTGTCCTTTTTGTATTCAAATTTTTTATGAGGAGGAACAATTATGAAGAGGAAAATGATGGCATTAACTATGGCTGTTCTGATGGCAGCATCTTTGAGTGCATGTAAAGGCAGCAGTGCCAATGATACGACAACTGCCACTACGACAGCAGATACAACAGCTGCTGAGAAGACGGAAGATACGACGGCTGCTGAGAGCAGTGAAGTGGCAGAGAGCGAGGCGAACGGTGCAGATAAAGTATATAAGATTGCAACCGATACGACTTTTGCTCCGTTTGAGTTTGAAAATGACAAGGGCGAGATGGTGGGGATTGATTTGGATCTTCTGAAAGCGATTGCCGAGGATCAGGGTTTTGAGTATGAGCTGGTAGTGGCAGGATTTTCTGCGGCAACGACGGGCCTAGAGGCTGGCGAATACGATGCCGTGATTGCAGGAATGTCTATTACCGATGCCAGAAAGGAAAAATATGACTTCTCTGAGCCGTATTATGATTCTGGTGTGGGTATGGCTGTCAATGCAGATTCCGATATCGCTTCCTATGAGGATTTGAATGGAAAAACGGTTGCTGCCAAGATTGGTACAGAAGGCTGTACTTTTGCTGAGTCGATTGCGGATCAATATGGTTTTACCATTATGCAGTTTGAGGATTCTTCCAGCATGTATCAGGATGTATTGGCTGGTAATTCCGTAGCCTGTTTTGAAGATTATCCGGTACTAGGTTATGAGATTTCCCGTGGCACAGCGTTCAAAATGCCGCTGGAGATGGAACATGGCAATTCCTATGGTTTTGCGGTACTGAAGGGGCAGAATACCGAATTGTTGGAAATGTTTGATGCTGGCCTTAAGAACATGAAAGACAGCGGAAAGTATGATGAGATTTTGAATACTTATATTTCCAAATAAGGAATTTGGTAAAAGACTTAGAAAAAGGGTGATGGTGAAATGGTTTTTGTCGAGGTACTTGTACAATATTTTCCTTCTTTCTGCATAGCGCTGGGAGAGACTGTGAAGTTGACTGCGATTTCGCTGATCTGTGCGACCGTTCTGGGAGTGATTTTTGGACTTTTTAAAGTGTCAGGAATCCCCCTGCTTAAGATGATTGCTAATCTGTATATTGATATCATCCGAGGAACGCCATTGATGGTACAGGTGATGATTATTTTTTATGGACTGAGTCAGGTGTTGCGTCCCTATGGTTTTTCCTGGGGTGATATCGGTGGCAATTTTACGGCAGGGGCGGTGACGCTGAGTTTGAATGCTGGTGCTTATATGGCGGAGATTATTCGCGGCGGAATTGAAGCAGTGGACAAGGGCCAGATGGAAGCAGCGCGCAGCCTGGGGCTGCCTTACGGCAAAGCAATGAGTAAAGTAATCTTGCCGCAAGCTTTCCGCACCATGTTGCCGTCCATCATCAATCAGTTTATCATTTCCATGAAGGATACCTCTCTGATTTCTGTCATCGGAATTCGGGAGCTGACACAAAATGGCAAAATCATTGCGGCGAATTCGGCTTCCCGGGTGATGGCAATCTGGCTGGTGGTCGCCGCTTTCTATCTGGTAGTATGTACCGTGCTTTCCAAGGTGGCAGTACTGGTGGAGAGGAAGGTGGCCTATGGAAAATAAAAAGATTTTGGTAAAGAATTTAAAAAAGAATTTTGGTTCGCTGGAAGTGCTCAAAAAAATCAGTCTGGAGGTGGCGGAAGGTGAGGTGGTTTGTCTCATTGGACCGTCTGGTTCGGGCAAGAGTACTTTCCTGCGATGTCTAAACCGGTTGGAGAAGATTACAGCCGGAGAGGTTAATGTGGATGGTCATCCCATTTCCGATCCCAATATTAATATCAATCGAGTGCGGGAAAATATCGGGATGGTATTTCAGCATTTTAATTTGTTCCCTCATCTGACGGTCCGGGAAAATATTACGTTGGCACCGGTGGAGCTGAAAAAGATGGATAAAGAAAATGCGTCGAAAAAAGCAGTGGAACTTTTAGAACGGGTGGGACTTGCAGATAAAGCGGATTCTTATCCAGGACAACTTTCAGGAGGACAGAAGCAACGCGTGGCCATTGCCAGAGCACTGGCAATGAATCCGGATATTATGCTTTTTGATGAGCCGACTAGCGCTCTGGACCCGGAAATGGTAGGAGAGGTTTTGGAAGTAATGAAGCAACTGGCGGCAGATGGAATGACAATGGTAGTGGTGACACACGAGATGGGATTTGCCAGAGAAGTGGCAGACCGGGTGATTTTTATGGATGATGGATATATTGTCGAGGAAGGAACGCCAGAGGAGCTTTTCGGAAATCCCAAAGAGGAGAGAACGATCAGTTTTTTAAATAAAGTACTTTGAGAAGATGAGCGTTTATGCGTTGTGGCATAGACGCTTGTTTTTGTTTCATAGGAAATTTAAAAAGGATGGTGCGATTGTCAATGAATTTCGATGATTTTCTGTCAAAAGGGGAAAATTGTTGTAAATCAGAAAATTGCATGAAATACAGGTGAAAAAATTCCGGTTGTGGTTTCCGGGAAAAATGGTATAATGAAAACAATGAGCAAAACAAAACTGTAGAGAGAATGAAACAGTTGCTTGCAAAAGCAAATGCGAATGGAGGGGTTTCATGAAAGGACGCATCAATAATAAGCTGGGGGAAATTCGTATCAGCTCGGAAGTGATTGCCTTATATGCCGGTATGACAGCGGTGGAATGTTTTGGAATCGTCGGTATGGCAGCGGTTAGCATGAAGGATGGCTTGGTTAAGCTTTTAAAAAGAGACAGTCTGACCAAAGGAATCCATGTCAAAGTGGAGGATAGTCATATCAGTTTGGAATTTCATGTGATTGTAGCCTATGGCGTGAGTATCTGTGCAGTAGCAGATAACTTGATCGCCAATGTAAAATACAAAGTAGAAGAATTCACCGGCATGGATGTTGATAGTATTAATATCTATGTAGAAGGTGTACGAGTGATAGATTAAGGAGGACCTACCGGTGAATATACGAGAAATTGACGCCCAGCTGATGAAACAGGCGTTCTTGGCAGGCGCTCAGGGATTGGAAGCGAAAAAGGAGTGGATTAATGAACTGAATGTATTTCCGGTTCCGGACGGAGATACGGGGACAAATATGACAATGACCATCATGGCGGCCGCCAAAGAGGTGGCAGCGCTGAATGAACCAACGATGGAAACACTGGCAAGAGCGATTTCTTCGGGTTCTTTGCGAGGAGCGAGAGGAAATTCTGGGGTTATTTTATCCCAGTTGTTTCGGGGATTTACGAAAGAGATCAAGATGTATAAAACCGTGAATGTACCGACACTCGCCCGCGCTTTTGTGCGTGGTACGGAAACTGCATATAAGGCGGTCATGAAGCCGAAGGAGGGTACGATCCTCACAGTGGCGAAGGGCATGGCGGACAAAGCTGTAGAAATGGCAGAGAAGACTGCGGATGTGGAGGAATTTGCCAAAGAGATCATTGCCCATGGGGATTTGGTATTGAGCCAGACGCCAGAAATGTTGCCCGTGCTTAAGCAAGCTGGGGTGGTGGACTCCGGCGGACAGGGTTTGATGCAGGTGGTAAAAGGTGCTTTGGAGGGATTGTTGGGGAAGACGGTCGACTGGTCGGCGGCTGCCCAAATAGCAAAAGAACCGACTGGCATGGACAGTCAAGCAATGACGGAAAGCGTAGATGTATCCGATCTGGATACGGCGGATATTCGTTATGGCTATTGCACTGAATTTATCATCAATATCGAAACACCATATAATGAGGAAAACGAACAGGAATTCAAAACGTATTTGGAATCGATTGGGGATTCTCTCGTGGTAGTTTCTGATGATGATATGGTAAAGGTTCACGTGCATACCAACGATCCGGGACTTGCAATTCAGCGGGCACTGACCATTGGTTCTCTCTCCCGGATGAAGATTGACAATATGCGGGAAGAACATCAGGAAAGGCTGATTCAAAATTCGGAGAAGTTGGCAAGGGACCAGAAAGCGGCGGCGCAGGCAAAGGAAAATGCATCAAGTGAGGAAGGAATGGCTGGAAAAAATCAACAGCCCCGAAAACCCTATGGTTTTATCGCAGTGTCTATCGGAGATGGATTGGGAGAGATTTTTCGGGGAATCGGCGCCGATTATCTGATTGAAGGTGGCCAGACGATGAATCCCAGCACGGAGGATATATTGAATGCAGTGGAACAAATCCATGCGGAGCGGATTTTTATCTTGCCGAATAATAAGAATATCATTCTGGCTGCGGAACAAGCAAAGTATTTGGTGGAAGATAAAGAAATCATTGTAGTGCCGTCGAAAACGGTTCCCCAGGGAATCACAGCATTGATCAATTTTATTCCAGAGCTCTCGGTTGAGGAGAATCTAAAAACCATGATAGAAGAGATGGAGCGTATTAAAACCGGTCAGGTTACTTATGCGGTGCGCAACACTCAGATCGATGGCATGGAGATTCACCAGGGAGATATCATGGGCATCGGGGATCAGGGTATGCTGGCTGTGGGAGCCAGTATTGAGCGAACGACAATAGATACTTTAAGAGCAATGGTTGACGAAGATTCGGAGTTGATTAGCATCTATTATGGCAGTGATGTAAAGCCGGAAGAGGCCAAGCGAGTTTTTGCTATGGCACAAAAGACATGTCCAGATTGTGAGGTTGAATTACATGACGGCGGCCAGCCAATCTATTATTATTTAATGTCTGTGGAGTAATCAAGGTATAACTGTGTTAGAAAAACAGCTTGCCTATGAAGAAAAGACAGAGAAAAGCATGGGTGCATCGGCGATTGGCGCCGGTGCACTTTTTATAATATCAAAAAATTGTACAGGAAAGAAGAGGAAGAGTATGACAAACCAGGATCCTGTGACAAGTTTGAAGGGAATTGGAGAAAAAACAGGCGTACTTTTTCGTCGTTTGGGAGTGGAGACGGTGGAGGAGCTGCTTCACAATTATCCACGAGCTTATGACACTTATGAACCACCGGTTGCTATTGGTCAGGTGCGAGAAGAGGGAGTCTATACGATCTGTGGTCAGCTTCTAAAGACAGCAACGGTGCGTCGATTTCAAAATATGCAAGTGATTGTAACCATGGTAAAAGATTTGACTGGTAATTTGCAACTGACCTGGTTTAATATGCCATATCTGCGAACCACTTTACAAATGGGTCAAGTACTGGTGTTTCGTGGACGGGTGATAAAAAAGGGGAATCGTTTGTCTATGGAACAACCAGAAATCTATACCAGAGAAGCCTACAATGAGAAGCTTCAATCTCTGCAGCCAATCTATGGACAGACCAAAGGACTAGGAAATAAAGCGATTATGAAGGCAGTCGCACAAGCCTTAGAACAGAGACAGTTAGAACGAGAGTACTTGCCGGCAACGTTACGTAAAAAATATGAATTGGCAGAATATAATTATGCTTTGGAGCACATTCATTTTCCAGCGGATCAAAAAGAAATGCTAGCGGCACGGAAACGGCTGGTGTTTGATGAATTTTTATTTTTTCTTCTGGCAGTGAGGCGTTTGAAAGAAAAACGGCAAGATATAAAAAGCAGTTATCGGATGGAGCCAGTGAAGGAGTTGCTTGATCTGCAGAAAAAGCTTCCTTACGCACTGACAAAAGCACAGCAAAAGGTATTGACAGAGATAGAAAAAGATCTGGAAAGCGGAATTGTGATGAATCGGCTGATTCAGGGAGATGTGGGATCGGGGAAGACAATTTTGGCTGTGTTTGCACTCTTGCAGGCAGCGTATCATGGATATCAAGGGGCATTGATGGTGCCAACAGAAGTGTTAGCCAGACAGCACTTTGAGTCGATTCAGGAGATGTTCACTGTCCATAGAATTCAAAAAAAGGTAGTATTGGTGACAGGTTCCATGACCGTGAAAGAAAAGCGAACGGCCTATGAGAGAATTGCTGGCCACGATGTAGACATTATTGTAGGAACCCATGCACTGATTCAGGAAAAAGTGGTATACGATAAGCTGGCGCTGGTGATTACGGATGAGCAGCACCGATTTGGCGTAGGCCAGCGGGAGGCGTTGGAGCAGAAAGGCGTCAATCAGCCGCATATTTTGGTGATGAGTGCGACTCCGATTCCGCGGACTTTAGCGATTATCTTGTATGGAGACCTGGACATTTCTATCATTGATGAAATGCCGGCCAATCGTCTGCCAATCAAGAATTGTGTAGTGGATACCGGATATCGAGATCGGGCTTATCGATTTCTAGAAAAGGAGATCGCTACTGGGCGTCAGGCATATGTGATCTGTCCAATGGTAGAAGAGAGCGAGATGATTGATGCAGAAAATGTTCTGGATTATACTAAGCTTTTACGAAAAAAAATGTCGCCGGGAATTGCAGTGGAATATCTTCACGGAAAGATGAAAGGAAAGGAAAAAAATTCAATCATGGAGCGTTTTGCTGCCGGAGAAATTCAAGTGTTGGTATCGACCACAGTGGTGGAGGTGGGCGTGAATGTTCCCAATGCCACAGTGATGATGATCGAGAATGCGGAACGTTTTGGCCTGGCCCAACTTCACCAGCTGCGGGGGCGTGTGGGGCGAGGAACTCATCAATCCTATTGTATTATGGTAGATGGTTCTGGGGAAGAAGATACGCGCAAACGTCTGGATATTCTCAACCGCTCGAATGATGGATTTTATATTGCGTCAGAAGATTTGAAATTGCGGGGACCGGGGGATCTTTTTGGGTTGCGTCAAAGTGGGGAAATGGAATTTAAACTGGCAGATATTTTTACGGACGCTAATCTCCTGAAAATAGTATCAGAGGAGGTAAACCAGCTCTTGCATGAAGATCCGGAGTTGGATGGAGAGGAACATCGAGCATTAAGAGAACGGTTGGAAAAGTATCTGGGAAGAAGTTATGAAAAATTGAGTTTGTGAGGAAAACAGGTCATCTGTCATGGTAATATTGAATGAAAGCAGATGAACCTGTTTTTTATTGTCAATGAAAAAGATTTTCTCAATATCTGCTTGATAAGCAGTGACAAAAGGTACGCCAAGGAAGCGGGGAGAAAAGCAACGGGAAATCGTCTGCTCCTTTTTCCGGTTTCGAGATTAAGAATTCCTAAAACCCCTGCCTTTTGCTAAAAACGAAACGAAAATATACAAACTCACTTCGTTCAAACAATGTATATTTTCGTTTCAACGCCAAATTCAGGGATTTAAGGACTTCTAAATCTCTGCAAAGTCAAAATATCGCAGACGATTTCCCGTTGCTTTTCTCCCCGCTTCCTTGACTGATTTTCTCGTTTCTTTCTCTAAATGGCATTGAGTTTTTCTAATTCTCTTTTGTAAGTACAATCCTCAATGGGAGCATAGGCATGGACATTATAGAAAAAATCAAAGGCCGCCATGCGACAAGCTTCAATGTGGCGTTGCATCGTTTTTTCTGCTTCGGAATATTTCTTGTGAATTAACTGATTTAAAATTTCCAGATGTTCCTGTTTTGCATCATGAATCTGAATTTGATTTTGTTTACTGGAAATAATAATACGAGTATTTTCTTCAAAAACTCTTCTCATCATATCAATCAGATAGCGATTGCCGCAGTGTTCGATGATGAATAGATGCATGGCAGTGTCAAGCCGAAAGCTGTTTTGAATATCAGTAACCGGCTCTGAAAATTTTTGACAAAAGGTATGGAGCTCTTCTATCGGAAGATGAGGGGCAGCCATTCTTAGAGTGATTGGTTCAATCTCAATTCGAGTCTGAAAAATTTGCATAACATCGCTGAGAAGGATATCGGTCACATAAATCCCCTTTTTGGGAATGATCTTTACAAAACCTTCCATCTCAAGACGACTGATTGCTTCTCGTATTGGGGTGCGGCTTATTTCTAGGTCAATAGCAAGCTGGGCTTCATTGAGCAACATACCAGGAGGATAAATGCAATTGACCAAGCGATCTTTCAGAATATTATAGGTATGATTTTTCAAATTGCGATTGGAAACACCTGCAGTTTTCATATTGGATACCAGCCTTATCGTTGATTTTAGAAAAATGTAGTATACAAAAAGTATATATCATGAAGATAAAAAAATCAAGAGAAAAGAAAATATGATATATTTTCACCTGATTTTGTTGTTTTTTTGAAGGGAATCAATTTTTTTAGCAAGATAATTTAGGAAAAAAACAATGAAATTATACAAAATAAACAAAAAATAATCTGGAATTATGTGAGAATTATGAATTGTAATGTTGATAAAATTGTTGTATACTTCAATAACATTACAAAATATATAATGTATACAAACAAAAAGGAGGACACTATGAAAAAGAATATTACTAAAATACTGACAATGACTACCATGATAGCAACCGTTTTTTCTTTGACCGCGTGTTCGGGAAAGAATGTGCCGGAGACAACGTCGTCGTCAGGAGATGAAAAGAAGCAAGAAGGAGTGGCAGAGACACCAGCAGGAGAAAAGCTTACTTTAAGGTTGGCGCATTCGCAGTCGCCAGAGCATTTAATTCATGCAACAGCAGAAAATTTTGCAAAGTTAGTATTTGAAAAATCGGAGGGAACAATACAGATCGATGTATTTCCGGGGGAGACGATGGGAACGAGCGCGGAGATGGCGGATGCTTGTTCGACGGGGGATGTGGATTTTTATATTGCTTCTACCGGACAATATACCCAGAGATATAAACCGTTTTCCATTATTGAGGCATTCTATATGTTCCGTGATAGAGATCATTTGTTCAAATTTTATGAAAGTGACTGTTTTGAACAATTGAAGGCGGGATTAGCAGAGAATTGCCATGTGCATATTCTTGCTCCGGTATATTATGGAGTACGTGAAATGACAACATCGAAGAAACCATTGATTCATCCGGAAGATTTTAAAGGTTTGAAAATGCGTGCAGCAAATGAACCGCTTCCAATTGCGGCAATTGAGGCACTTGGAGGAACGCCGACACCGGTGGCTTATAATGAGACTTATCTGGCTTTGCAGCAGGGGGTGGCAGATGGACAAGAGAATCCGCCAATGTCCATTCTGGCAATGAAATTTTATGAAGTGCAGGATTATCTAAATCTTTCGGATCATCAATATCAGATGATGAACATTTTTATGAGCGATGCATGTAAGCAAAAGATAAGTGAGCAACAGCTGGCAATTTTGACAGAAGCAGCAGAAAAAGCCGCCAGTGAACACAATAATCAGGCTATCGAGGAAGAAAATGCGGCAATTCAGGAATTAAGCAAACATTTGGAAGTTATTGAAACAGATAAGAAAGCTTTCGCTGAGATGATGAAGCCAATGTATGAAAAATTTGCTGATGATTGGCTAGAAGGCATGTATGAAGACATTCAGGCGATTCAATAACGATGATAAAGGGATACAAAATCGGTTCGCAGATAAAAGGAAAAGAGGAATATCATGTTACAAAGATTAGAGCAGATGCTTTTAAAAGCAGAGAAACGGGTATTTTCGCTGATTATGTTTGTAATGCTTGCCATTCTTACCTGTCATGTGACAATGCGATATCTGTTCAACCGACCATTGATTTGGACGGATGAAGTGACGACCATGATGCAGGGAACGATAGCATTTCTGGGAATTGGATATTGTTTTCATAGAGGTCAACATACCGAATTATCTTTGTTGTATGATCGGGTACCACGATTCATACAGTGGATTTTTGACGTGATTACCAATTCGGTCATGCTGTTTTGTCTGTACCATCTTACTCGAATTGGCTTTCAATATACAGCAAATCAAAACATTGCCTTTGGCACGATTTCATGGATGAAAAAGAGCTATTTTTATATCTTTATTCCCATAGGATTTTTGATTGCCATGGCATATGTGTCAGTCCGATTGTTGCGTATTTTTCTAGATATTGCCAAGAGTAGAAAAGGGGGAAGGTAGCCGATGGCATTGTTATTTATTCTGTTTTTCGGATTTTTGCTCATGAAAATGCCGGTGGCATTCTGCATGATCTGCAGCTCTATGATATATTCTTTGGTGCATGGAGAGAGCATTAATATGCTTCTTTCCAGAGCTGTGGCAGGTTCTAGTTCCTTTACTTTGCTGGCATTAGGCTTCTTTATTTTGGCTGGAAATATCATGAATCGTGGGGGTGTCACGGATCGAATTTTTGGATTTTGTGAAAAACTGGTGGGATGGATTCCAGGCGGTTTGGGACACGCCAACATTGTGGCTTCTGTTATTTTTGCTGGAATGTCAGGTTCGGCAGTGGCGGATGCCGGAGGACTGGGGGCTATTGAAATTAAAGCGATGAAAGATGCGGGATACGAGGAAGAATTTGCGGTGGCAGTCACAGGTGCTTCTTCTTGTATCGGCCCCATCATCCCCCCTAGTATTTCTGCTGTGGTGTTTGCAGTAGCCAGTGGGGTTTCTATTGGAAAAATGTTTATCGGAGGAATTTTACCTGGACTGGTGATGGCCCTGACATTGATGATATATGTTTATATCATCAGCAAAAAGAGGAATTATCCAAGGACTCCATTCCCCAAGATGGGAGAACTCGGACGCTCTTTTATTCAATCCTTTCCTGCGCTGCTGACCCCGGTAATTATTTTGGGAGGTATCACTTTTGGATTTTGCACACCAACAGAAGCTTCGGTGGTGGCGGTGGTCTATGCAGTCATTTTGGGATTTCTCACCAGGGATTTAAAGCTGAAAGATATTCCAGGAATTTTAGATGATTCCGTAGTATTGACTATGGGGGTTCTGTTTATTGTGAGTTGTGCGAATTCTTTTGGTTATATTATTACTACGGCACAAATGCCACAAAAATTGGCAGAAGCATTTTTGAGCGTGGTTACAAACAAATATATGGCATTGATCTTGATCAATGTATTTCTTCTGATTGTGGGAATGTTGATGGAATCGTTGTCCGCGTTGGTGATTCTGGTGCCGATTTTGATGCCAGTGATTACGGCGATGGGAATCGACCCGCTTCATTTTGGGATTATCATGATTTTGAATATCACAATTGGTATGTTGACTCCACCAGTAGGGATGGTACTCTTTACTTTGACTGGAGTCAGCAGCAAGAGTTTTGAAGAGATTACCAAGGCAATGCTTCCTTTTCTAGCAATGAATTTGATTGCACTTTTGATTGTAACCTTTTGTCCGTCGCTGGTAACATTTTTACCCAATATGTTAATGTAAAAGCTAATAGAAAGACGAGGATAAGAATATGATTCCCATTACTCTAAATGAAGAAATTCGAAAAGGTGTGGAAACTTCCTTTCCTTCCTTAAGAGAGATGAAAAATCTGGAATTGAAGGAAAAGATCATAGATGCCTGGGCATACTCTTTGCAGATCAATGGTTATACAAAAGTAGAGGAAATGCCAGGATCGGGAATGCCAGAAGCCAGTGCATTGGGGGATCAGTCTATGCATATTAATGCGGTGATCTATAATGCTCTGAGTATTTATGATAATTTGTCCCGGGCTTATCAAATGGAATTGGGACTGGACAGAGAGCTGTTGTTGGCTTGCGCAATCTGCCATGATATTGGAAAACCTTACGAATACAATCAGGAGAACCGGGCCAGATGGTCAAAGAACAAAAAGCAGACAGGTTTTCCTAATGTGAGACATCCCGCTTACGGCGCGTTTATTGCATTGACAGCAGAACTGCCAGAAGAGGTGGTACATGTGTGTGCGAATCATTCTCCAGAAGGTCGTTTTGTCACCAGGAGTGGTTATGCAACGATTGTCCATTATGCGGATGATGGCTCTTGGTTTTCTCTGGCTAGTTTATTTGACCTAGATATTCCTAAATTATAGAGAAACGTAGTGATTTTATTGTTCTGAATGATTAAAAAGTAGAAGGAGGAACGGGTGGTTAGAAAACAAGAAGAGGTTTTGTCAGAGAGAAAACAAAGTCCGTTTCATGGGAAAGGCGATATCACGGTTCGAAATCTGTTAAATGGACCGGAAGAGCTGGATCATAAAGGCAGGGTATTTGCGCATACGACCGTTTATCCCGGATCTGCATTGGGATATCATGTTCATGAAAAGGAGTCGGAAACGTATTATATTTTGAGCGGACATGGCATGTTTAATGACAACGGGCATTTGGTTTTGGTATCTGCTGGTGATGTGACTTTTACCGGGGCAGGGCAAGGACACAGTATAGAAGCTCTCGGAGAAGAACCTTTGGAGATGATTGCTCTGATCCTTTATCACGATGAAAAGTAAAAAAGGATATTGACAAAAAGTAAAAAAAGGATTAGGATAATGGCTAATAGAATAAACCGTAGAAAAAGAGGAGTAAGCATTTTTCGGAAATTACAGAGAGCCGCAGGTGGTGGGATTGCGGTATGGACGGATTTGCCGAATGGGCTTTTGAGGGTAGTTTTGAAATCCAATAAGGAGAGTAGGAACTGACGGAGACCGCTACCGTTATCTTGCGGCGTATATGTCAGTATACGAAATAAGTGGGCTTTTTGCCAAGTTGAGTGGTATCGCGGATTCAATTCGTCTCAAGTGCAGTTTTTGCATTTGAGACTTTTTTTGTTTCATAACAAAAAAAGTGTCCATTTAGGCCCCCCAAAGCATATGCGTGTTTATTTTATGACAAAATATCCAGACTAGAAAGAAAGCGGGCATTTTTCAATTGAGAAGGAGGAAATAATTATGAAAAAAAATGTGACAAAGATTTTGGCGATGGCAATGGCGGCAACCATGATGGTGGGATGTTCCTCGGAAAAACCGCAAGAAACAACAGCGGATAACCAAAAAACCTCGGCTAATATAGCAGAAAATACAACCGATGGGAAAGTTACGAAAGAAGCAGTGAAAGAAAATACTGATGTGGCGGCAGAAGGAGCTTACACGATTGGTATCGGTCAGTTTGCAGAACATGGATCGCTTGACAACTGCCGGGAAGGATTTTTAAAAGGATTGGCTGAGGAAGGTATCATAGAAGGACAAAATCTTACCATTCTGTATGAAAATGCCCAGACAGATGGCGGGACTTCCAGTCAGATTATGGCGAATTTTCTGGCGAAAGATGTGGATATGATTTGTGCCATTGCTACTCCGATAGCACAAAGTGCATACAGTGCGACGCGAGATGCGAAAATTCCGGTTATTTATACAGCGGTGACAGATCCTGTGTTAGCGGAGTTGGCCGGCGCAGATGGGACACCAGTGGGAGAGATCACTGGCACCAGCGATAAATTACCGGTGGAAGAGCAGCTGGAAATGATTCGTACCTTATTGCCAGATGCGAAGACGATCGGTATCTTATATAGCACCAGCGAGATTAATTCTGCTTCTACCATTGAAGAATATAAGGCGGCGGCTCCCCGATATGGTTTTGAGATTGTAGAGAGTGGGATCTCCGGTACGGCAGATATTCCGCTAGCGGCGGACAATCTGCTGGAAAAGGTGGATTGTTTGAATAACTTAACGGACAATACTGTAGTCAGCGTGCTGCCAATGATTCTGGATAAAGCGGCGAAGAAGAATATCCCGGTATTTGGCAGTGAAATTGAGCAGGTAAAAATTGGCTGTCTGGCTACGATGGGACTGGATTATGTGTCTTTAGGCGCTCAAACCGGACGGATGGCAGCTCAGGTGCTGAAGGGAGAAAAGAAGGCCAGTGAGATGAAGTTTGAGGTGATTACAGAAGCGTCGTTTTATGGCAATACTAAGGTGGCAGAAAATCTAGGGCTGACAATTCCTAAAGAGTTGTCAGATGCGGCAGTGGAATTGTTTGATGAAATTATCACGGAGTAAAGGAAAAAAGAATTGTAGAGGAATCATTCCAGTTATCAAAACACTTACCTAATTAAAATAGATAGAAAAAAACGGAGGAAGCTATGTCAATTATTATTGGAATATTGGAAGAAGGGCTGATATATGCCATCCTGGCTTTAGGGGTTTATATCACCTACAAAATATTGGATTTTCCGGATTTGTCAGTGGACGGTACGTTCCCGTTGGGAGCAGCAGTTACTGCTATGCTGATTTTAAAGGATGTTCCTCCGCTGTTAACCTTGTTGTTGGCTTTTTTGGTGGGCGCACTGGCTGGCTGTATAACGGGATTTATTCATGTAAAACTGCGGGTGCGAGATCTCTTATCTGGGATTATCATGATGACGGCATTATATTCGGTGAATCTGCGAATTGCGGGAAAGGCGAATTTGCCGATTTTCAGCAAGAAAACGATTTTTGATAATACTTTGCTGCAACAGATATTGCCAGAAGCAGGGAAGCCATATCGGGTGACTTTAATTTTGCTGCTGATTACTCTGCTTTGTAAGATTTTGCTGGATCAGTATTTGAATACTCGTTCGGGTTATCTGCTGCGGGCTGTGGGAGACAATGACGGATTAGTCACCTCTTTGGCGAAGGATAAAGGTCTGGTCAAACTGGTTGGATTGGCAATTGCCAATGGTTTTGTGGCTCTGGCTGGCTGTGTATATTGTCAGCAGAAAGGCTTTTTTGAGATCAGTACAGGTACGGGAGCGATCGTGATCGGATTGGCAAATGTAATTATTGGAACAAAACTGTTTAAAAATCTGCGATTACCCGGGTGGAGCGCTTCCTCCAAAAACGGGGAAAAGCGCCAGCGGGGAATGAAGGCCACGACAGCTGTGATTTTGGGGTCTCTGGTGTATCGCGCTTGTGTGGCGCTGGCAATTGCTCTGGGAATGGCAGCGTCGGATCTGAAGCTGGTGACTTCCGTATTATTCCTCATCATCCTGGTGATGAGCAACCAGAAGGGAAAGAAGGTGACAGTCCATGCTTGAGTTAAAGCATATTCAAAAATATTATAATGCCGGAACCGTCCATGAAATGTGTATGTTTAACGACTTTTCGATGAAAATTGCGGATGGAGAGTTTGTATCTGTAGTTGGCAGCAACGGTTCGGGAAAAACCTCTTTGCTGAATCTCATCTGCGGCAGCATTCCGTTGGACTCCGGAAGTATCTGCATGAATGATGTGGATATCACACACATGCCAGAGTACCGCCGTCAGCGCCGGATTGGACGTGTTTATCAGAATCCGGCCATGGGAACCTGTCCGAGTATGACGATTCTGGAAAATATGTCTCTGGCAGACAATAAGGGAAAGCCTTTTAATTTGCGGCGGGGAACCGATAAACGGAGAATTGATTTTTACCGGGAACAACTTCGGTTTCTGGGATTGGGACTGGAGGATAAGTTATATGTAAAGGTAGGAGTGTTATCTGGCGGACAACGGCAGGCGATGGCCCTTTTGATGTCTACCATGACCGATATCGAGTTCCTAATTTTAGATGAACACACAGCAGCGCTGGATCCGAAGACCGCAGAGACGATTATGGAGTTGACTGGCAAAGTGGTGCGGGAGAAGAACCTGACCACAATTATGGTAACGCACAATCTCCGCTATGCGGTGGAATACGGCAATCGCCTGGTGATGATGCATCAGGGGCAAGCAATCCTGGATGAAAAAGGAGAGGCGAAGGCATCCATTCGGATTGAGGATATTTTAGACAAGTTTAATGAAATTAGTATTGAGTGTGGGAATTAATTCATGTTTTCATAATGGCACGCCTGAAAGAAAGGCGCGCGACGCACGTCATTATCAAAAGAGGAAGCCATATTATCGATTACGCTTGGGGAATGTTCCAGCCTTGGAGAAATGATAGGAGATATTCAGTCTTCCAGCCAATGTCATTTAGATTAAAGAAACGAGAAAATCAGCCAAGGAAGAGGGGAGAGAAGCAACAAGAAATTATCTGTGATATTTTGATTTTGCAGAGATTTAGAAGTCCTTAAATCCCTGAATTTGGCGTTGAAACGAAAATATACACTGTTTGAGCGGAGCGAGTTTGTATATTTTCGTTTCGTTTTTAGCAAAAGTCAGGGGTTTTAGGACTTCTTAATCTCGAAACTGGAAAAAGGAGCAGATAATTTCTTGTTGCTTCTCTCCCCTTTTCCTTGGCGTACCCTTTGCCACTGCTTATCTAAATGACATTGGCTAGCAGACGGATTATCCCCATTATTTCTCCAAAGCGCACTGCTGAAACCACTAGCTGACATTGCATCTGACTCATAACAGTTTTTCTTTTGTTCGAAAGTAAGTTCGATAAATCGCTTGCATTTTCCCCTTCTTTTTGTGTATAATGGGAACATGCGTCTTCCGGCAGGTAAGAAGGAAGGCCAAACAGATTTGGATTCTGAACGGATAGGGAGGAATGTCATGGCTAAGACACAATATAATGCGGACAGCATCACTGTCTTAGAAGGGCTGGAAGCAGTTCGAAAACGACCAGGTATGTACATAGGAGGGGTTGGCACCAAAGGGCTGAACCATCTGATTTATGAGATTGTGGACAATGCGGTGGATGAACATTTGGCCGGGTATTGCGACAAGATCCAAGTGATTTTGGAGGCGGATGGTTCTTGCACTGTGAAGGACAGTGGCCGTGGTATCCCGGTAGAGATGCATAAGAAAGGTATGTCTGCGGCAAGGATTGTATTTTCGACTTTACATGCCGGTGGAAAGTTTGATAATGAGGCTTATAAGACCAGCGGCGGATTGCACGGAGTGGGATCTTCCGTGGTCAATGCACTGTCAGCCCATATGGATATTCGAATTTACCGGGGTGGTCAGATTCATCATGATGCATATGAAAAAGGGCTGCCGGTGGTGGAATTGAAAGACGGATTGCTGCCAGTGGTGGGGAAGACAAAGCAGACGGGAACAGAGATCAATTTTTTGCCGGATGGAGAGATCTTTGAGCGGACGCGATTTAAGGCAGACTGGCTGAAAAGTCGTCTACATGAGACAACATATTTGAATCCGGGACTGACCATTTCCTATGAGAATCGACGTCAGGGAGAGGAGGAGACGGTACTTTTCCATGAACCGGAGGGATTGGTGGCCTATGTAAAGGAGATTAACAGTGGCAAGAATGTTATTCATGATCCCATCTATGTAAAAGATAGACAGGAGGGGATCGAGGTTGAACTGGCAATACAGTTTGTAGATACCTTTGAGGAGAATATTCTGGGCTTTTGTAATAATATTTTCACGCAGGAGGGTGGCACACATCTAGTTGGCTTTAAGACCCGCTTTACACAGATGATCAATTCTTATGCTAGAGAGTTAGGAATTCTAAAGGAAAAAGACCCGAATTTCACGGGGACAGATACACGCAATGGAATGACGGCTATCGTTGCAGTCAAACATCCCGATCCGATCTTTGAAGGGCAGACCAAGACTAAACTGGCGAGCGCGGATGCCACAAAAGCCGTATTTGCGGTCAGTGGAGATCGGTTGCAGCATTATTTTGACCGCAATGTGGAGGTGCTTAAAGGAATTATCGCCTGTGCGGAGAAGTCGGCAAAGATTCGCAAGGCGGAGGAGAAAGCCCGCACTAATATGCTGACCAAATCAAAGTTTTCCTTCGACAGCAACGGCAAGCTGGCAAACTGCGAGAGTCGGGATGCCGAAAAATGCGAGATCTTTATCGTGGAGGGAGATTCGGCTGGTGGTTCCGCCAAGACGGCCCGCAACCGGATGTATCAAGCGATTTTACCAATCCGGGGAAAGATTCTCAATGTCGAAAAAGCCTCTATGGATAAGGTGCTGGCGAATGCGGAGATCAAGACCATGATCAATGCTTTTGGTTGCGGTTTTTCAGAAGGATATGGCAATGATTTTGATCTGGCCAAGTTGCGTTACCACAAGATTATTCTGATGACGGATGCAGATGTGGACGGCAGCCATATTGATACATTGCTTTTGACTTTTCTATATCGGTTTATGCCGGATCTGATTTACAATGGGCATGTGTTTATTGCCATGCCGCCACTTTATAAAGTGATTCCCGGTCGGGGGCAGGAACAATATCTGTATGATGATAAGGAGTTGGAGCGGTATCGGAAGAGCCATAGCGGGGAATTTCGGTTACAGCGATATAAAGGTCTGGGTGAGATGGATCCAGAGCAGCTGTGGGAGACGACATTGGATCCGGAGCGACGGGTGTTAAAGCGTGTGGAGATCGAGGATGCACGGCTGGCCTCAGAGGTGACAGAAATGCTGATGGGCAGTGAGGTGCCGCCTCGGAGAAAGTTTATCCATGACCATGCAGATGAGGCGGAGATCGATGCATAAAAGGACGAGGATGGAGAATCTATGGCAGAGAAAATTTTGACAACGGAATTTTCAGAGGAGATGCAGCGGAGCTATCTGAATTATTCTATGAGCGTGATTACGGCACGGGCGATTCCCGATGCCAGGGACGGGTTAAAGCCAGTGCAAAGACGAGTGCTTTATGATATGAGTGAGTTGCGGTTAGGACACGATAAACCGCACCGTAAGTCGGCGCGTATCGTCGGCGATACAATGGGTAAATATCATCCTCATGGTGACAGCTCCATCTATGAGACGCTGGTGGTTTTGTCTCAGGATTTCAAAAAAGGGATGGCATTGGTGGATGGACATGGGAATTTTGGCTCCATTGAGGGTGACGGAGCGGCGGCCATGCGTTATACGGAGGCCAGACTGAGAAAATTTGCAGAGGAGGTCTATCTAAAAGATCTGGATAAGACTGTGAATTTTGTTTCCAATTATGATGAGTCAGAGAAGGAGCCGGAGGTATTGCCAGTGCGGGTTCCCAACCTGCTCATCAATGGTTCGGAAGGCATTGCCGTAGGTATGAGCACTAGTATCCCGCCACACAATCTTGGCGAAGTGATTGACTTAGTGCAGGCTTATATCGAACATCCTGAAATGACAACACAGGAGATGATGGAATATTTGCCGGGACCGGATTTCCCGACTGGCGGCATCATTGCCAACAAGAGCGGGCTGGCAGAGATCTATGAGACCGGTGTGGGGAAAATCAAGCTGCGTGGTAAGCTGGAGGTAGAGTTAGGGAGGCGACGCACAGATAAGGACAAACTGATTATCCGTGAGATTCCCTATACGATGATTGGTGCTGGTATCAATAAATTCCTGATGGATGTGGCAGAGCTGGTGGAGAGCCGTAAGCTCACGGATGTGATAGACATTTCCAACCAGTCCAGCAAGGAAGGAATCCGTATTGTGCTGGAGCTCAAGCGTGATGCCGATGTGGAAAAGATCAAGAATATTCTTTATAAAAAGACAAAGTTGGAAGATACTTTTGGGGTCAACATGTTGGCGATCGCCAAAGGAAGACCGGAAACTTTGAGTCTGCAGGGGATTCTGAAAAATTATCTGGATTTTCAATATGAAAATGTCACCAGAAAATATCAGGCGCTTTTAGATAAAGAACTGGAAAGAAAGGAGATCCGCGAGGGGCTGATCCAGGCATGCGATGTGATCGATCTGATCATTGCTATTTTACGGGGAGCGAAGAATCTAAAGGATGCCAAGGCGTGTCTGATGCAAGGAGACGTTTCCCGTATTCAATTTAAGCATCCGGGGTTTGAGGAAGATGCCAAACGGTTGGCGTTTACGGAGAAACAGGCGACGGCAATTCTGGAGATGCGGCTTTATAAGCTGATTGGTCTGGAGATTTTGGCATTGCAAAAAGAGTATAAGGAGTGCTTAAAGAAAATTGCCGAATATCAGAAAATCTTGAAAAACCGCGAAAATATGAATCAGGTAATTAAAGAAGATCTGGAGAATATTAAAAAGGAGTTTGCCCAGCCTAGACGGACGCGGATAGAAGACGGGAAGGAAGCCATCTATGAGGAGAGCCCGATAGAAGTGCAGGAGGTGGTCTTTGTGATGGATAAATTCGGCTACTGTAAAATCCTTGACAAGACGACTTATGAACGAAATCGGGAGACGGTGGATGGGGAATATCGTCATATTCTTCCCTGTATGAATACGGATAAACTCTGTGTTTTTACGGATAAGGGCAGTCTGCATCAGGTGAAACTGATGGATATCCCTTCGGGCAAGCTGCGGGACAAGGGTACACCGCTTGATAATGTAAGTAAATTTGATGGCAGCAAAGAAAACATCGTCTGGATGAGCAGTTGGGAGGCCATGGCCGGGCAGAAGCTTTTATTTGCCACAAAAATGGCACTTATCAAGGTAGTTCCGGCAATCGAATTTGTAACGAACAATCGGACTGTGGCGGCCACGAAGCTGCAGGAGGATGATGAGCTGGTGAGTGTACGTCCAGTAGGGACAGAATCGGAAGTGGTTTTGCAGACGAGCAATGATGTGTTTTTACGTTTTGCAATGGATGAAATTCCAGAGATGAAAAAGAATTCCCGTGGAGTGCGAGGAATACGGTTAGCAGTGGAGGAACGGCTGGAACAAGTATATTTTGTAGAAATGGAACCTGTGATTACTTATAAGAAGAAAGAAGTACATCTGAATCGAATGAAGATAGGAAAAAGGGACGGGAAAGGGAACAAATTGCGGATATAAAATTGCATAAAACAGCCATCCTTAATGTTTGTCATAAACCTGCTGCACACAACTTTTTAGAACGGTATCCTGCAGATTCTTGATGTGGCAGCGAAAACGTAGGGCGCTTTCAAGATTATGGACCAAAAAGTATGAGTGAGATAGACGAAAAAACGAAAGATGTACGCTCTACAAATACAAATGTATTTTTCTGACGAATAAGTATTGATTTTTTTCCCAATATGAGATAGGATAATCAAAGCTTAAAAAGCAAAAAAAGTTATTCTCTCTGTCGCTGCTTTGCCAGCCAAGTGAGAGCAATCAAAAATGAGGAGATAATCATTATGGAAAAGAAGCTGAGAGTCGGAGTGTTAGGCGCTACTGGAATGGTAGGTCAAAGATTTATCACCCTTTTGGCGAATCACCCTTGGTATGAGGTAGTAGCAGTGGCGGCAAGCCCGCGTTCTGCCGGGAAGACTTATGAAGAAGCCGTGGGCAGTCGCTGGAAGATGGACAGCCCGATGCCGGAAGCCGTAAAAGGGCTGGTGGTAATGAATGTCAATGAGGTGGAGAATGTTTCTGCCAAGGTAGATATGGTATTCAGCGCTGTGGATATGAGTAAGGATGAAATCCGGGCAATTGAGGAGGCATATGCAAAGGCGGAAGTTCCGGTGGTTTCCAACAACAGCGCTCATCGCTGGACGCCAGATGTGCCGATGGTAGTGCCGGAGATCAATCCTGAGCACTTTCAAGTGATCGAATTTCAGAAAAAGCGGTTGGGTACCAAGAACGGTTTCATTGCCGTGAAGCCGAATTGTTCTATCCAAAGTTACGCGCCTGTTTTGACAGCTTGGAAAGAGTTTGCACCATATGAGGTAGTAGCTACCACTTATCAGGCGATCTCCGGGGCAGGAAAAACGTTTCAGGATTGGCCGGAGATGGTTGGGAATATTATTCCTTTTATCGGCGGTGAAGAGGAGAAGAGCGAGCAAGAGCCGCTTCGTTTATGGGGGAAGATAGAAGACGGGGTGATTGTCAAGGCGGTAGAGCCGGTAATTACCTGCCAGTGTATTCGAGTGCCGGTGCTTAACGGACATACGGCTGCTGTATTTGTAAAATTCCGCAAGCACCCAACAAAAGAAGAACTTATTGAAAAAATGGTGAATTTTAGCGGACTTCCGCAGAAGCTGGCGCTTCCTAGTGCACCGAAGCAGTTCATCCAATATTTAGAGGAAGATAACCGACCGCAGATCGCTCAAGATGTCGATTTTGAGAATGGGATGGGAATTTCCGTAGGACGGCTGCGGGAAGATACCGTATATGATTATAAATTTGTTGGGCTGTCCCACAATACGTTGCGGGGAGCTGCCGGTGGCGCTGTGCTCTGTGCAGAGCTTTTGACGGCGCAAGGATATATTAAGGCCAAATAACTTGGTTTTATTTTTCCCTTTTCAGAAAAGTGTTTTTATGAAAGGACAAAAAGGAAGCGCCTTCGGATGATTGATTCATCTGTTGGCGCTTCTTTTTTTATTTTACTGCATCATAAGGTAGACATATACGAATGCCTTCTATTGTTCCTTCATATAGCGGTGGGTTTTGAAAGGTTAGCGGTTTCACACCCTCACTCTGCGTTTTTCGCATGTAAACGGTTTAGTTCAAAATATAACGGCACCAATACCGCATTTATAATCAGGGCGTAAAACAAAGAAAGCAGCGCCACCGATATATCCCCCCATAACATAGGAGAAGCAAATTCGGAATCGAGCATATGCTTACGCATAAGATTCACCATGCTAATTGTAAAACCAATGCTTCCCCAAATCAAACTGGATCGGCATACCAGCTTAAGCGCGTTCGCGCTGTCTTTTATCATTTCTGCCGTACAATTGTCTCTCTTAATGATATAGACAAATGCTTTTAAGAAGCCCCGCCAATATCCTGTACACAGCAGCACTAGAAGGCAGGGAATCAGGATAAATTCCATACTGATGGAATCTACAAAATACCAAGTTCTGCTGCCGATACCATATTTGACTATAAAGAGCACCCCTAAAATTGGGATTACAAGTTTTATAAGGAAATTTGCGCTTTTTTGGGCGTTATTTGCTTTTTGCTGCAATTCCACAAGATTTTCTTCTGCTCTTTTTTGATAATTTTCCATAGCAATCCTTTCTCCACTGAGCAGTTCATTTACACTGATACCAAGTATTTTACATAAGTCCAGCATAATGGCGGCATCCGGAATGCTTTTTCCGGTTTCCCATTTTGATACTGCCCGGTTGGTAATGTTTAACTTTTCCGCTAATTGTGCCTGGGTAAGTCCCTTCTCTTTTCGACAGGTTGCAATGAATTTTCCTATCGTTTCTTGGTTCATGTTTCCATCCTCCTTGCCATCAGTATAACAGAGAAAAATTGTTCTAGAACTAACCGTTGGTTGATTTTGGTAGATTCAACCAGCAGTTGACTGTTTCCTTGTAACGAATGCTTTTTCTTGCCAATGTCCGGTCCGATAGCGGAATAAGGAGATTAGATAATTGACACACCATCCAAGAGGAACGGCATACCAGATCATCTGGATTCCCCAGATAGGGGAACAGATTCTAGCTACCGACACCCGAAGTCCCAAGTTGATTAGGTTGGCCACCATATAGACCATCACATCACCGGATCCCCGCAATACTCCGTCTGTGGTGGCCTTAAAGCCAATTAAGCAAAAGAACCAACCGATAAAACGCAGATAAGCGGCGCCGGTGGTATAGGCAACGACAGAAGCATTTGTGTCCATAAAAGCAGAGAGAATCGGGCGATAGAAAAACTGGCAAATCAAAAGTAGAAAAATAGCAAAACCGGCAATGATGCCATAAGAGCTGCGATAGCCTTGTTGTACCCGTTCTGGTTGATTGGCGCCTAAGTTCTGGGCAGTAAATGTGGACATGGCATTCCCTGTGCCAATCATAGGTACAATGGCAATCGATTCCAAACGCATTCCGGCAGTATAGCCGGCTAGGGCAGAGGAACCAAATTGATTGACGGAAGACTGCGTCAATAACATGCCGATACTGACGATGGATTGCTGGACAATCGAGGGGATAGCAATGGTTGTGCCATGCAATAGGATGGAAAAATCAAACAGCCGTGGACATTTTTGTGTAGGATATCCATGCAGCAAAAATATGAGGAGGAGGAAAGAGAGCATGGCAGAGACGCCCTGGGCAATTACGGTGGCGATGGCCACTCCTTCTACTCCCCTATCAAAATGGATCACCAGCAGAAGATCCAGAAAAATATTCAATATCGAAGAGAATATCAACAGCGCCAGAGGAATACCGGATTTTCCCAGAGCATTAAAGTTGGCAGCCAGTATATTGTACATAAACATAAAAGGCAGTCCTAGAAAATAAAGTTGCAGATACCTTACTGCATCCTCATAAATGTTAGTCGGCGTACCCAGTGCAGAAAGAATCTGTGGATTACAATACAAACCAAATACAGCCAGCAGTGTGCTGAGTACAGAAAAAGTTATCAGGAATGTATAGATGGAAGTCTTCATTTCCAGATGCTTTTCTGCACCCAAATATTGGCTTGTCAACACCGAAGCGCCGATTCCGCCGCCAATGGCAATCATGATGAAGACATTGGTAAAAGAATAAGAAGCTCCCACCGCTGCCAGAGCGTCTTCTCCCACATACCGTCCTACAATCATCGAATCCACCATATTATAAAATTGCTGAAACAAATTGCCCAATATCATAGGCATGGCAAAAAAGAATAAAGAGCGTCCAGGAATGCCGGTTAGTAGTTTCTGTTTTTTATTCATAAAACGGGTTCCTTTCTGACTAAATTTATCCTGGCGGTTTCCCAAAGCTGCAGGGAAGATTCAGATAAAATTTTCGTTAAAAAGTATATCATCTTATTTTTCGGATAGCAACGAAAAAACATATTTCTCTACAAAGAAAAAAGCCTCCTGACGAAGATTCCTTCGCCAGGAGACTCTTTTTATTTTTGTTCACTCAGCAGGTCAGGCTTTATTTGCCGGCCATCTGCTTCTCCTGAGCTTCGATCATCTTTTTCACCATATAGCCGCCTACGGATCCGTTCTGAGCAGAGGTCAGATTGCCGTTATAGCCGTTGGATAACGGTACACCAAGCTCCTGTGCAACCTCCATTTTAAAACGATCCAGTGCTTCCTTTGCTTCCGGTACTTCAGCTCTGTTAGAAGATCTGTTTGCCATAATATAGGCCCTCCTTTTCTTCTTTGCCTGCCCTGAGGCAGGCTTTATGGAAAAGGACTGCCTCACGACATGTTTGTTTTTTGTTACGCTCTTATTATGTGTCCTTAAAAAGATAATACACTAGAAGCTTCTGTGTAATCTGTCAGAAATTAGAAAAGAAAAGGCATAGCTGGAAATATGAAACGGATAGCAAAGTCAATGGATAGTAGAAATCGATCGGGATCTCTTAGTTTTGAATCATAAATTTATAGATAGTTGTTGTGTGATATTCTTCTTTGGCTTTCAAAAAAGGAGAAGGAAATTGCGGTTTGTTGACAGCATCGGGATAGTGCTGAGTCTCAAAACAGTATCCTTGTCTTGCCTGATATTCCACACCATCTTTTCCGACACCATCCAGCATATTACCGGTATAGAATTGCACGCCGGGCAGATCCGTATAGACTTCCATCACGCGACCACTTTTTTCATCGATAGCTTTTAATGAAAGAGCCAACTCTCCTTCTGGATGTTTTAGCACCCAGTTATGATCGTAACCTTTGCCGAAAATCAAGGGTTCGTAATTGGCATCAATATCTTGTCCAATAGCTTTTAGCTGTGTAAAATCCATGGGGGTTCCTTTTACAGCCACCAATTCTCCGGTAGGAATAGAGTCTTTGTCGGTAATAGTAAAATAATCGGCATCAATCCATACCTTCTGCTGCAAAACATTTCCAGAATCATGACCGGCCAAGTTAAAATAGGCATGGTTTGTAAAATTGGCCACCGTGTCGGCATCGGCTTTCATAGAATAGTCCAGACGAAGACAGTTATCTTTTGTCAACGTATAGTTGACTGCGATTTCGGCATTACCCGGATAGCCTTGATCGCCGTCAGGACTAAACAGAGAAAAAGTCAGTCTAGTTCCCTCCTCGGTTTCTTCGACTTTGGCATCCCATAAACGATTTCGATAGTAATCTGGTCCGCTGTGCAGATTGTTCCGATCTGCAGAGTTGATACCCAGTGCATAAGTAACCCCATTCAGCGTAAAAGTAGCATTGCCAATCCGATTGGCATTGCGTCCAACAATCTCTCCGAGATGACCAGATAAGGTAAGACATCCATCTACAGTATCACGTCCCAGCAGAACATCCCCCAGGTTTCCCACTTTATCCGGTACGATCATGGATAACCAAATACCACCTAAATTGGTAAAGACAGCCGTCAAACCATTATCATTCGTCAACGTATACTTGTCTGCCTGGGCACCATTCTCTAATGTGCCAAACACCTCTTTTTTCCATCCCATAAGCTGAAATCCTCCTTGGTTGTTGAATGAATAAAACTTTAAGTGCCTTCATTATACCGCAAGATTTATGATTCGTAAAGGTTGAGCAAAGGGAAAGCGATAAACAAAAAATTCCTTTGTTTCATAAATAAATGCTTGTGTATCGGAAAGTTTGATACTATAATGGTACGTGATACCAGAAAAGGAGAATTACTATGCGAGTAATAGCCGGAAGTGCAAGACGGATTTCGCTGAAGACACCAAAAGGGTTGGATACAAGACCAACAACGGATCGGCTCAAGGAAACCCTTTTTAATATATTGCAATATGATCTGGCAGATTGTTGTTTTTTGGATTTATTTGCCGGTAGTGGCGGAATTGGGATCGAGGCATTAAGTCGGGGAGCCGCACAATGCATTTTGGTAGATCAAAACCGAGAGGCGGTAGCATGTATCCGGGAAAATCTGCAAGTGACACATTTGACGGAACAGGCAACCGTGATGTGTTGTGATGCATTGACGGCACTGAGCCGGTTGGAGGGAAAGTATTGTTTTGATTATATTTTTATGGATCCTCCGTATGGGATGTTGCTAGAGCAGCATGCTTTGGCATATCTGGCAGATTCCAACTTGATTCGAAGGGAAAGCACCCGGATTATCATAGAGGCGCGGCTAGACGAAGATTTTGCTTATCTGGAATCCATGGGATATAAAATAGAAAAGAAAAAGCTTTATAAAACAAATCAACACATTTTTGTGTATCGGGAGAACGAAAAATGACAGTAGCGGTTTATCCGGGAAGTTTTGATCCGGTTACCTTAGGACATATGGATATTATTGAACGCACGGCTTGTATGATGGATCGTGTGGTGGTTGGCGTTTTACAGAACAGTTCGAAAACGCCGTTGTTTTCTGTGGAAGAACGTGTTAAGATGTTAAATAGAATTACTTCTCATCTGAATAATGTTGAGATCCGGGCATTTGATGGTTTGTTGGTAGATTTTGTTCATGAGTGCCAGGCAAATGTGATTGTTCGTGGACTTCGGGCAATTACCGATTTTGAGTATGAATTGCAAATGGCGCATACCAACCGGGTAATGGCTCCGGATATTGATACTATTTTTTTGACGACAAACCTGAATTATTCTTATGTCAGTTCTACAATAGTCAAGGAGATTGCATCTTTTGATGGGAATCTCGAGGCATTTTTGCACCCAGATATCGCAGAAATGATAAAACAAAAGGCGAAAAGTCGAAAATAACATGAATTTGTCAAAAATATCGAAGCACAATCTTAAAATCGGGGAAGATATGTCAGAAGTAAGGAGAGGGAAGAATGAGTAGAATCGAACAATTGATCGGCGAGATCGAAGAATATATTGACAGCTGCAAATTTTCACCATTGTCCAATACCAAGATACAAGTCAATAAAGAAGAGCTGGAAGAGCTATTGGTGGAGCTGCGATTGCGGATTCCTGATGAGATTAAGAAATATCAAAAGATTATCAGTAATCAGGACGCAATCCTTTCTGAGGCAAGAGTACAGGCGGATACGATTCTGGCTCAAGCAACAGAACAAACAAACGAACTGGTGAATGAACATGAGATTATGCAGCAGGCATATACGCGGGCCAATGAGATTGTAGAGGAAGCCCAGGCCCAGGCCCAGGCGATTATTGACAGTGCAATGGCAGATGCCGACAGCATCCGTCAGGGATCCATTAATTATACCGATGATATGTTAAAAAGTCTTCAGATGATTATATCACATTCAATGGAAGGCGCCCAGGGACGTTTTACAGAATACATTTCCTCTATGCAATCAACCTATGATATCATTACTGCCAACCGTAATGAACTGTCTCCTAATGTGTTTAACGGACAGGGAGCGACAGAAGACATGCAGTGAGAAATAAGGACAGGAAGGCGTGGGCCAGTTTCCAGCCCATATATTGCCGGATGGAAAGTCCGGTGCCTTTGATTACGCTTTTGGTCTGGAAGATTCCTGAGAATCCTCCAAAGGCCACGGCACAGATGACAGGCATCAGGGCTTTTTTGTCGTGGAAGAAGGTACATAAACTGTTTACTCCCGTGGTAATTTCAGCAGCTCCTGTCAGAAAAGCACGAAGAGCAGAAGAACCATAGGGAAATTCCTGAATCCATACGACTAGAATGGAGAATAACATAATATAGCCGCCAATAATAACCATGGTTTCACAGGCAGAGGCGATGACATCTTCCAATAATGGATTTTCTGTGGCTATAGTAGCATTCGCACCTGTTGAATCTATATTTCCGGAATTTTTGTCAATACGATAGATACGCCGGGCAATCCATGACAACGGCAGAATCGGCAAATACAAACAGAAAAACAAAAGAGCCGGAGATATGGTAAGTGCAAGTTGTGCCTGTACATAGCCAGAGAGGAACATGGGACTAGGATGATTACAAATGGCAAGAAGATATGCGGCTTCTTTTTCTTGAATTACACCGCGTTTGCGAAAATCTGCACACAATTTTGCGCCCAGTGGATAACCGCATAGCAAGCCGCACAACAGAATATAAGAACCGGAAAGGGATAGGTGAAACAGGTTTTGCAACAGTGGACCAAAGGGACGCATGATCAGCTCGATTCCTCCCAGTGCCGTGATCATCTGCGTACAGATGAGAAAAGGAGCCAGGGTAGGAAGTACCACATGAAACCACAAAAGCAGTCCGTTTAAAGCGCCGCGGATCGACAACGAGGGGAAGGAAAGCAGCAAACCCAGTATCAGGATGGGAATGAGTGAATAAATGCGAAAACCCGATCGAGTCGGAGTGGAAACGGAAACAGGACAGGACATGGAAAGATGCCTCTTGAATCATTGTCATTGTATTGTATGTTGCAGATAGGAGAGACATTCGAAAAGAGAAAGGAAAACGGATGAATTTGCCGGAAGATTTTTTGAGACGAATGGAACATTTACTTGGCACAGAATATGTTTCTTGGCGGGATACTTATGATCAACCAGCGGTACAGGGAATTCGGATCAATCCGGCAAAACTGTCTCCGAAAGAATGGGAGAAGTTGTCTCCGTGGAACGTGCGGCCGGTTTTATGGAATCGGAACGGATATTATTGTGAACCGGATAGCCATCCTTCGAAAGATGTCTACTATTATGCCGGACTTTACTATATACAGGAGCCAAGTGCAATGGCGCCAGCAGCGGTGTTAGCACCGTTACCAGGACAAAAAGTACTGGATCTGTGTGCGGCGCCGGGAGGAAAAAGTACAGAATTGGGAGCAAGACTTGCCGGACAGGGGATATTGATAGCCAATGATATCAGTGCTTCCCGTGCCAAGGCATTGGTAAAAAATCTGGAGATGGCGGGAATTGCGAATGCTTGCGTGACGGCAGAAAAACCGCAAAAGCTGGCGGAGACATTTGGGGAATATTTTGATAAAATTTTGGTGGATGCTCCTTGTTCCGGAGAGGGAATGTTCCGAAAAGAACCCGATCTGATTAAAAGCTGGCAGGAGAGAGGCCCCGAAATTTATGCGCCTTTGCAACGGGAAATCTTGTTGCAGGCATCGAGGATGCTAAAGCCCGGAGGAGAATTGGTCTATTCCACTTGTACGTTCTCGCTGGAGGAGGATGAGGAAGTTGTGGACTGGTTTTTGAATCAGGCGCCGGAGATGGAATTGATTCCGCTTGTTGCCTGGAAGGGGGCGGCGGCTGGAATGGATGGGAAACCGGTGATTCGCTTATTCCCTCATCGGGTGGAAGGCGAGGGACATTTTATAGCATGGTTCCGCAAACGGGGCAAATGGATGAAAACGGACAAGAAACATCAGGAGCCCAAGAGATGGATGGCAGATGTCGGTAATGAGTTTTTAGAATGGGAACATTTTTTTGCACATCCTTTCGATCGGGCGCGGATGATGGTAAAGGAAGAACAGATATATCTGCTTCCGGAGGAATTTGATTCTAGCTGGCGACTGCGGTATTTGCGGACAGGACTTTTATTGGGGAGTGTGAAGCGGGGACGGTTTGAACCATCTCAGGCAATGGCAATGACCATAAGACCAAGAGACTATGCGCAGACCTTTTCCATGAAGCGGGAGGATGAGAGAGTGATTCGCTATCTGAAAGGAGAAAGTATCCAGTTGACAGAGAAGGAGAAATTTATTAAGGGATGGGTATTGGTCTGCGTGGAGGATTTTCCTTTGGGGTGGGCCAAGGCTTCTGGCAATGGCTTAAAAAATAAATATTATCCGGGATGGCGGTGGCAATGATGGGGAGACAGATTCGGCTGGATCGTTTTTTGACCGATATGGGGAAAGGAAGTCGGTCTCAGATTCGTCAGGCAGCAAAAAAAGGCCGGATTCAGGTCAATGGACAGATCGAGAAGCAAACAGATCGAAAGGTTGATACCATCGATGATATTGTGACTTTGGACGGCAGTCGGGTACCGTATCAGACATGGGAATATTTTATGCTCAATAAGCCTCAAGGGGTGGTATCAGCCACGGAAGATCGTCGATATCCGACGGTAGTGGAGTTGTTGCATGGGGACAAACGAAAGGATCTGTTTCCGGTGGGGCGGTTGGATTTGGACACAGAAGGTCTGCTCTTGCTGACAAATGACGGAGAGCTGGCTCACAATCTACTCTCGCCAAAAAAACATGTAGATAAGACGTATTTTGCCAAAATTGAGGGGAAGCTGCCAGAGGATGCCATAGAACAGATGGCAAAGGGAATGCGATTAAAGGATCAGACCCCTGTACAGCCGGCAAAGCTGACGATCGGAAAACTCGGGAGCGTAAGCGAAGTTTTTCTAACGATTCAGGAAGGAAAATTTCATCAGGTGAAGCGGATGTTTGAGGCATTGGATTGCCAAGTGGTTTATTTGAAGCGGTTGTCGATGGGGTCACTTTTTTTGGATGAGACATTGCAGCCTGGGGAGTACCGTCCGCTGACACAAGAGGAAATTATCTGTCTAAAGAACAGCCAGGAAAAGCGGACGATAAGGAATTCGGACGGACAGAAAAACAACCAGAAAGCAGGAAGGGAAAGCAAAATTGGAGAAAAAGCAGGAGGACAGGGGCTTGTCAGTTCGGCAGGCGCTTTTGCAAAAGAAAGCGGTGATTTTTGATCTGGATGGTACGCTTGTCGATTCCATGTGGATGTGGAAAGCAATCGATATCGAGTATCTGGGGCGTTACGGCTACGAATGCCCGCCGTTTCTTCAAAAAGAGATTGAAGGAATGAGTTTTTCTGAGACAGCGATATATTTTAAAGAAACTTTTCGACTTCCAGATACGCTAGAAGAGATCAAGCAGGCCTGGGTGGAAATGAGTATTGAAAAATATCGCAGGGAGGTGCCGTTGAAGGCAGGGGTCCGGCCTTTTCTGGAGTTTTTAAGACAGGAAAAAATCGCGATGGGAATCGCGACTAGCAATGGCAAAGAAATGGTAAATGCGGTGTTGGAATCGTTAAATATCGCACCGTTTTTCCAAGTAATTGCCACAGCCTGCGAGGTGGCGGCCGGAAAACCTGCGCCAGATATCTATCTGAATGTGGCTCAGAGATTAGGCGTAAGTCCGAATCGGTGCATGGTCTTTGAAGATGTGCCAGCGGGGATCTTAGCCGGAAAAGCCGCCGGGATGACGGTCTGTGCCGTACAGGATACCTTTTCTGCCGACATGCAAGAGGAAAAGCTTCGGTTGGCTGATTATTATATTGAGGATTATTTTGCGCTGTTAAAGAAGAATGGCGGAATGGAAAGAGGGGAAAGAAATGGGTGATTTTTTGCCGATTTGCCAGCAAGACATGAAAGCACGGGGATGGAACCAATGTGATTTTGTCTATGTAACTGGAGATGCCTATGTGGATCATCCTTCTTTTGGCACCGCTATCATCAGTCGGATTCTGGAGGCAAGGGGATATCGGGTAGGGATTCTCGCACAACCAGACTGGCGAGACGCAAAAAGCATCCAGATTCTTGGAAAACCAAGACTTGGATTTTTGGTGTCAGCTGGCAATATGGATTCTATGGTCAACCATTACTCTGTTTCTAAAAAGCGTCGTCAACAGGATTTATATACCCCTGGTGGTGCGATGGGACGCCGGCCGGACTATGCCACAATTGTTTATTGTAATCTGATTCGTTCGGTTTACAAAAATGTTCCCCTTATCATTGGTGGAATTGAGGCAAGTTTACGGCGCCTGGCTCACTACGACTATTGGTCCGATCGCTTGAAACGATCGATTCTTTTAGATTCCCAGGCGGATTTGCTCTCTTATGGCATGGGAGAACATTCGATTGTAGAGATTGCGGAAGCACTAGATGCAGGAATTAATGTGAAACAAATTACCTTTGTGGACGGCACGGTTTATCAGACCCGGAGTTTGGAAAATGTCTATGATTATGAGTTGTTGCCAGACTATGAGGAAATAAAAAAGAATAAACGAGAATATGCTCACAGTTTCGGGATTCAGTACCGCAATACAGATCCTTTTGGGGGAAAGCGTCTGGTGGAGTCCTATAGTGGTCGGAATTATGTGGAATATGTGGTACAAAATCCGCCGGCAAAACCGTTGTCCCAAGGGGAAATGGATGAAATCTATGGACTTCCCTACATGAGAAATTATCACCCTTGTTATGAAGCAGCTGGAGGAGTACCTGCATTACAGGAGATTAAGTTCAGCCTGATCAGTAATCGGGGTTGCTTTGGGGCTTGTAGTTTTTGTGCATTGACTTTTCATCAGGGGCGTATTATTCAGTCCCGAAGCCATGAATCCCTGATAGCAGAGGCAAGGCGACTGACAGAAGAACCAGATTTTAAAGGTTATATTCATGATGTGGGAGGGCCGACGGCTAATTTTCGTTTTCCGGCTTGTAAAAAGCAGGAAAGCAAAGGCGCTTGTCCAGACAAGCAATGTTTATTTCCCAAACCCTGCAAAAATATGAATGCGGATCATGGAGATTATATTGCTTTGTTGCGAAAACTGCGGGCTTTGCCGAAAGTGAAAAAGGTTTTTATCCGTTCGGGAATTCGTTTTGATTATCTGTTAGCAGATAAAAATCGGAATTTTTTGCAAGAATTATGTGAACATCATGTCAGCGGACAATTGAAGGTAGCGCCAGAACATGTGTCAGATAAAGTTCTCATGCGAATGGGAAAACCCCCCAATGCGGTCTATCGGAAGTTTGTTAAAGCATATGAAGACATGAACAAATATTTGGGGAAAGAGCAATATCTGGTGCCGTATCTGATGTCCTCCCATCCAGGTTCCACTCTTCAGGAGGCGGTAAAGTTGGCAGAGTATTTACGGGAGCTGGGATATATGCCGGAACAGGTACAAGATTTTTATCCCACTCCATCTACGCTTTCCACTTGTATGTATTATACAGGGCTAGATCCCCGGAATATGGAAGCGGTATATGTGCCGACAAATCCGCATGAGAAGGCAATGCAGAGAGCGTTGATTCAGTATCGGGATCCCAGAAATTATGAGTTGGTTGTGGAAGCTTTAAAACGAGCCGGACGGACCGATCTGATTGGTTATGACCAAAAGTGTCTGGTACGTCCGGGAAGAGGAGAAGAAAAGCAAACATCGCTCAAAAAAGAGAGTCGAAAAAAGAAAACCATACGAAACGTCCATCAAAAAAAGAAATCGGATCGGAAAGGAAAATGGTGATCAGATATGAAAATTGCAGTAGTAACAGGAGCGTCTTCTGGTATGGGAAGAGAGGCAGTGATCCAAATTGCCGATCGGTTTGGTGGGATCGAGGAGATCTGGGTGATTGCCAGACGCAGAAATTCTCTGGAGGAACTTTGCAGGGAGGTTCCCGTTCCTTTGCGAATTTTTTCTCTGGATTTGATGGAGGAGAATTCCCTGGATATCTTGGACTGGGAATTGAAACAGAGAATGCCAGAAGTAAAGATTCTGGTTAATGCTGCTGGTTATGGAAAGATCGGCGATGTGGGAACCATGGATTTGTCAGAGGAGGCCGGCATGGTACGCCTCAACTGTGAAGCATTATGTGGGATTACGCATCTCATGTTGCCTTATATGTCTAATCACAGTCGGATTTTGATGTTTGCTTCTGCCGCCGGTTTTCTGCCTCAGCCCGGGTTTGCTATTTATGCTGCCACAAAAGCTTTTGTGATCCATTATAGTCGAGGACTGAATACAGAACTACGTTCGCGTGATATTGTGGTGACAGCAATCTGTCCCGGACCAGTGGCAACTGAATTTTTTGCAGTGGCGGAAACTCACGCGAAGATGGCGTCTTACAAGAAGAAAGTTATGGCAAATCCTCGGAGAGTGGTTCGTCGAGCGTTACGAGACAGTATGATGGGGAAAACACTATCCATATATGGACCAGCTATGAAAGGGTTTTGGCTTCTGTGCAAGATACTTCCTCATGGACTGATTTTGCAGATATTAGAACGGATGACCACCGGAGAGGAGTCAAAATTATCATGAAAAAGGAAAAGGGACAGTATGGATACCGGAACAGTATCCGGCGAATGCGTCTTTGGATTACGGGAATTTTAGCTGTTGCGATTCTGGCACAGGTTTTGGCACGCTTTTTGACAGACAATCCGTCAGCAAAGAATATTTTGACTGTAATGGCGATTCTAACTGTCCTGCCAATGGCAAATATGGCATCGCCATTGTTGGCATCCTGGCGTTATCGCACCCCAGCAGAGACCTTTTATCAAAAGGTGCAACCTTATGAATCGGTTTGTGTGATTCTTTATGATTTGATTTTGACAACGAAAGAATATGTGTTGCCCATGGATGTGATTGCGGTGCATCCCAATGGGGTATATGCTTATTGCACGGCTGTAAAGAAAGACAAAGCCAAGGCCGAGAAATCACTGAATGATCTGTTTACCGCCAATCGATTGGAGCCGAAGGTAAAGCTGATTTGGGAAGAAAATAGCTTATGGCGAAGGCTGGAATGTTTAAAACCCGCAGATTCTTTTACGGATGACGGGACCGTAGAATATGTGGTGTCATTGTTGAAAAGCCTTTCTATGTAGGGAGGATCGGAGCAGAAGATGCAGAGTATTGAAGTAAATAAAAATGAGGCAGGACAACGACTGGATAAATTTTTAGGAAAATATTTAAACCTTGCGGGGAAAAGTTTTCTCTATAAAATGATGAGAAAGAAAAACATTACTCTCAATGGCAGGAAATGTGACGGTTCGGAAAGACTTCAACAGGGAGATTGTATTCGGCTGTTTTTGGCAGACGAAACGATCGCGAAATTTTCTCAGGTGAAAATACAACAAGTAGAAGAAAAAAAGCTGAATATTTTATATGAAGATGAACATATTCTGCTGATAAATAAACCGGCAGGAATGCTTTCCCAGAAAGCAAAGGATACGGATGAGTCGCTGGTGGAGTATGTGATGGATTATCTGCTTTCCTCTGGTCAACTTACCAGAGAGGAACTTCGTAGTTTTCGCCCCTCGGTCTGCAACCGTCTGGATCGAAATACCAGCGGTCTGGTAGCCGCAGGGAAGTCGTTGGTTGGACTACAACTTTTATCGGCCATTTTTCAAGAGCGTTCGCTGCATAAATATTATCTCTGTGTGGTAAAAGGAAACGTAAAAGAAAAGCAACGACTCAGCGGGGTGCTGATGAAAGATAATCGCAAGAACCAGGTACACGTAAAAATAACAGCAGAAAAATGGCTGGCGAAACAAGAAAATCAGAAGACTATCATTCATACCGAATATGAGCCACTGGAGTACAAGAACGGATACACTCTTTTGAAGGTGACTTTGATTACCGGAAAAACACACCAGATTCGGGCGCATTTGGCAGCAGTCGGTCATCCGATTGCTGGAGATTATAAATATGGGGATCCAAAAGTCAATGCGGAGGTGAAAAGCATATATGGGGTTCGTTCTCAGATGCTGCATTCGTTTCAGATGGTATTTCCAGATATGCCAGAACCACTGACCTATTTGAGCAAAAAATGCTTTACTGCACCCGTACCAGTAGAATTTCAGAGAATGTTTGCAGAAATTTTTTCAAACTAACGATCCGAGAAAGAGGGGAAATAGATGGAACGAAAAAAATGGGAGGTCGCTGTTGATACAGCAGGACGTTTACATTTATTGCTGTTACGTTTTCTGGCCGGAATACTGACCTTTTTTCTGATTCTTACTCCTCTTAACGGAATCTGGATCCTATCACAGATGAGAACGTATGGCATTTTCCAGGACTTTTTGGGCTATTTTCGGCACTGGTCCTCGATTGTTTCCCTGATTGCTTTTTTTATATGCTATTTGGGAATGTGGACCGTTTTGTTCTGGCTTTGCATAATTTGCCGACGACTGCGAATGATGAAGCGATTGATCGTTTGGAGTATGCTTTGGATTCCCGTTCTTAATTATGGTTTGGCGTGGTATGTGCGAAGTCTGGCTTATCAGGAGATTGATCATACTATTCATAAAATACGTCTTGACGATGTGCGGATAGAACAGCAGATCTGTCGGACTCGTTATCCTATTTTATTGGTACATGGTGTAGGATTTCGCGATTTTCACTATTTTAATTATTGGGGGCGAATTCCCAGAGAACTGGTAAGAAATGGTGCGCAAGTTTACTATGGACATCAAGAGGCATGGGGAACCGTGGAAGATAACGGAGAAATATTGAAGACAAAAGTCCAGGAAATTTTAAGAGAAACCGGTGTCGAAAAGGTAAATATTATCGCCCATTCCAAGGGAGGATTGGACTCCCGTTATCTCATCAGCGGTCTGTCCATGGCTCCTTATGTAGCGACATTAACCACCATCAACACCCCTCATCGAGGATCGGCATTGGTAGAATTTCTGATGCGATTGCCGGATCCGGTGTACCGGAAGGTATGTGCTCTGATTGATGGATATTTCAGGAAACTGGGTGACAAAAAGCCGAATGCTTATCTGGCCAGCCGTCAGCTTTCCTGCGGTTATGCCGTTAGATTTAACCAGCAATACCCGGATGCGCCAGAAGTATGGTATCAAAGTTATGCTAGTCTGATGAAACATGGATTCAGCAGCAAGCTTTTATGCATTCCATACTGGATTCTAAAGTGGCTGGATGCCCCCAATGATGGATTAGTGACCGTAGAATCGGCACGTTGGACCAATTTTCAAGGCGTTGTCACAAACCAGTGTCTGCGGGGAATTTCTCATGGAGATATGATTGATTTGACGCGTGAAGATTACAGAGATTTTAAAGTGCTGGAGTTTTATATTCAACTGGTCAAGAGATTGGCAGAGATGGGCTATTAAAGATGAAAACGGTAGAAACTTTCAGCGGTGAGATGACCGAGTAGGAATGGAAGAAGGAGAGAGGATAACGCATGAAGAAGAATCAGCAGCAGACAGCAAACATGGTTTGGTCAAAAGAGGAGCTGGAAAAACGAAAGCAGATAATGGAAAGTCTTCATCCAGGATTTCTAGATATGGAATTGGCATTGAGCACATGGCTGGGATTGGTTTTGAGCGGGCGGTTATTTCTTCATGGCCTCAGCATTATTCTGGGAGCAGAAAACGGTTGGCTGATTTTGGCGGTACCATTTAATTTACTGATTTGTTTTGGCCTTTATTCCGTGTGTATTCAGCAGCAATGGGTATTGGCCTGGGTGTTTTTGATTATCAGGACTGGAGAATTGGGGAAAACTTTGATTCGGACATTGCCAAGTCTGTGGTATCTGAATTTTTGGGGAGATCTGTGGTGGGTGAGCACAATCGTGGTGTTGATGTTAGATATTAGTTTTTTAGCATTCATAGCCTTTTTTCCATCGGTCCATCGTTGTGTAGAAAATCGAAAACGGGTATATTCCGGACAGGAACTTGTGTCTCCTAAAGAGGAGACATTCTGATATGTCTGTGTATTTAGCATAGGGATCATAGAAAAAGTTTTTACATAAAACATCCTGGTTTTCTTGCGGAATCTGTACTTTCGTGTTATAACATTATATTGGTTACTATTTTGTCATACTTTTAAAGAGTAAGAGACGAATTTGTGTCGATAAAATACCAAACGACTATTAGGGGTGGATAAATTGAAAATCGGATTGGACGTAGGTTCCACAACTATCAAAACGATTGTATTAGACGATAACGAAAAAATCATATATTCTGCTTATGAACGGCATTTTTCTCAAATCACATCAAAAACGGCAGAAGCGTTGGTAAAAGTCAGAGAAAAATTTCCCCAGGAAAGCAGTTTTTCGCTGGTGATTTCTGGTTCTGCAGGGATGGGGATGGCAGAACACTGCCAGGTGGATTTCGTGCAGGAGGTATATGCCACTAAGGTGGCTGCTGGAAAAAATGCGCCCAATACGGATGTGATCATTGAACTTGGCGGTGAAGATGCCAAAATTATTTTTTTGCGAGGAGCCATGGAGGCGCGGATGAACGGATCTTGTGCTGGGGGGACAGGTGCGTTTATTGATCAAATGGCGACTCTTCTTGGTATCACACCAGATGAGATGAATGATTATGCTCAGGAAAGTAGCAAGCTTTATACGATTGCTTCTCGTTGTGGCGTGTTTGCCAAAAGCGACATTCAACCGTTGATTAACCAAGGGGCGGACAAGCGGGACATTTCGGCCAGTATTTTTCATGCTGTAGTGAATCAGACAATCGGTGGTTTGGCGCAAGGTCGGGCAATTGAAGGCAATGTATTGTATTTGGGCGGCCCGTTGACTTTTATGCCGGAGCTTCGCAAAAGCTTTGATCAGGCATTATCGTTAAACGGCTATTGTCCGGAGAATTCTCTGTACTTTGTAGCATTGGGGGCGGCTTTTTGTGCTTACAAACCGATAGATCTCAAGCAGGTGGTGAAAGATCTTGCTCAGTATGAGGCAGTTAATGAATTTCAGACATTGCCGCCACTGTTTGATAATAAGGAAGAGTACGAGGAATTTCAGAAACGCCACGCGCAGGCGGACGTGTCTTATGGAAAGCTGGAGGAATATCAAGGGCGCGTCTGGATTGGCATCGATGCTGGTTCAACTACAGTGAAAGCAGTGGTGATTGGGGAAGAGAAGGAAATTCTAGATAGTACTTATCTTTCGAACAGTGGGAATCCGGTTCCCATTGTTCGGGAGTATTTAATTCGCGTATATGAGCGATGTCCAAAGATACGAATTGCTGGTTCTTGTGTCACCGGATATGGCGAGGATATTATCAAAAATGCCTTTTCGATTGATCAGGGACTTGTGGAAACCATGGCCCATCTCAAAGCAGCACAGGCATTTATGCCAGATGTGGAGTTTATCATCGATATCGGTGGCCAAGACATGAAATGTTTTAAAATTCACAATGCAGCGATTGATAATATTTACCTCAACGAAGCATGTTCTTCTGGCTGTGGATCCTTTCTGCAGACATTTGCCGGAGCGCTGAATTACTCTGCAGAAGAATTTTCCCGATTGGGGCTGTTTTCCCAAAATGCCGTAGATCTGGGATCCCGGTGTACGGTGTTTATGAATTCTTCTGTTAAGCAGGCACAAAAAGACGGGGTAAGTACAGAAGATATTTCAGCAGGTCTTTCGATCAGTGTAGTGAAAAATGCAATCTATAAGGTGATTCGTCCTTCCAGCATGGATGAGTTGGGGAAACGGATCGTGGTCCAGGGAGGCACTTTTTTAAATGACGCCGTGCTGCGTGCTTTTGAGCGGGAAATCGGATTTCCGGTGGTGCGCCCGGCGATAGCAGGACTGATGGGAGCCTATGGCTGTGCGCTTCATGCTATGGAAACTGGAAAACAAAAGAAAAAGGCAGATGGAGAAAAGAATCCTAGTGAAGAGAAAAGTTCGATTTTATCACACCAGGAACTGATTTCTTTCGTCCATGAAGTTAAAAATGTCAACTGCGGTTTATGTTATAATAATTGTCTGTTGAGTGTGAATACCTTTTCCGGCGGCAGAAAATATATAGCGGGAAATAAATGCGAACGACCTGTTACGAAGCGCTCTTCGGATTCTAATCACAATATTTATAAATATAAACAGGAATTATTGGCCGGCTATTCTTCGGTGCGGGGAAAGCGGCGGGAAGTGATTGGTCTGCCTTTGGGATTAAATTTTTATGAATTAGTACCATTTTGGTATAAATTTTTTACTGCATTGGGATTTGGCGTGGAAGTATCTCCGTTTTCGAATCGGGAGTTGTATCTTGCCGGGCAGCATTCGATTCCTAGCGATACCGTATGTTTTCCGGCTAAGATGTTGCATGGTCATATCCAATATTTGAAGGAAAAACGGGTGGATGCTATCTTTTACCCTTGTATGAGTTTTAATTTTGATGAGGGATTGGGTGACAATAACTACAACTGTCCGGTGGTAGCCTACTATCCGGAAGTAATTGCTGCCAATATAAAATTTGAAGAAAAACCGGTGTTTATCAATGATTATGTAGGTCCTCACAAGCAGAAATTTTTCCACAAAAAAATGACAGAACTGTTGCGCCATTATTTTGAAAATATTGATGCAAGAGAAGTAAAACGAGCGGCAGATCTGGCGTTTCGCGAACGTGAGCGCTTTTTGCAACAAATACGGCAAAAGGCAGAACAGATTATAACATTAGCTCGAAGAGAAGGGCGGCGGATTCTGGTGCTGGCTGGCCGGCCTTATCATGTAGATCCAGAGATTAATCATGGAATTGATATGCTAATGAATGGTTTTGGCGTGTCGGTTATTTCGGAGGACAGTATCAGCCATCGGGTATCGAAATTTCCGGTACGGGTGCTCAATCAGTGGATGTATCATGCCAGACTTTATGCTGCTGCCAAATATGTATGTACTCAAAAAGACATGGAACTGGTACAACTGGTCAGTTTTGGTTGTGGACTGGATGCGATCACGACAGATGAGGTTCGCAGTATCATTGAAAAGGGTGGCAAAATTTATACTCAGATAAAGATTGATGAAATCACGAATCTGGGAGCCGTAAAAGTAAGATTACGGAGTCTGCTGGCAGCGTTGGAACAGTCAGACGGAAACATAGAAGGATAAGAAAGAGAAACAGCTATGGCAAAGATCAAGCGAGCGAAAAACGGAAGAATCATTTTTACAAAAGAGATGAAAAAGGATTATACCATTTTGGTGCCAGATATGCTTCCGATTCATTTTGAGATCATGAAATATGTATTTCTTAACGAGGGCTACAAAATTGAGCTTTTGCAAACGGCAAATCCGGAAATCAAACAGCTAGGATTGCGGTATGTGCACAACGATACCTGCTATCCGGCGCTTCTGGTGATCGGACAATTTTTGGATGCGCTGGAAAGTGGAAAATATGATGTAAATAAGACGGCGCTTTTGATTATGCAGACCGGTGGCGGTTGTCGTGCCTCCAACTATATTCATTTACTTCGCAAAGCATTGGAGAAGGCCGGTTATGATCAGGTGCCGGTAATTTCCTTTAATCTTTCAGGAGTGGAGTACAACAGCGGCTTTTTTTTGACATTGCCGATCATTCGGAAATGCATTGCCGGGGTTATCTATGGCGATCTGTTGATGCTTCTCAGCAATCAGGTAAAAGCTTATGAGGTTCAAAAAGGAGATGCGAACCGAATGATTGAAAAGTGGGTGAAACGAATTACGGAACAGTTTCAACATTCCCGCGGTTTTGCTCTGAAAGCCATGAAGCAGAATTTCGAACATATCATTGCTTCCTTTGCCAAGATACCCATTCATAAGGTGCCAAAAGTTAAGGTAGGTATTGTAGGTGAAATTTATGTAAAATATGCCAGTTTTGCCAACAATAGTTTGGAAGCATTTTTAGCTGAGCAGGATTGTGAGATCATGGTTCCTGGTCTTCTGGGGTTTTTAATGTTTAAGGTGGATGCCCGCATTCAGGATGTAAAGTTATACGGGGGCAGCCGCATCAAATTTGCAGTGGCTACCTTTTTGCTGAATTATTTTAAAAAGGTGGAAAAAGCGTTCATGGAATGCGTGGACAAATATCCTGTGTTTACCCAACTTTCTAGCTATGAATCTACGAAACCTCTGGTTGATGGACTGATCGGAGTGGGTAACCGGATGGGAGAAGGCTGGTTTTTACCGGCAGAGATGATAGAGTTAGTCAACCATGGCTATGAGAATATTGTGTGTACGCAGCCTTTTGGTTGTCTGCCAACCCATGTTTGTGGCAAAGGAATGATTCATCGGATCAAAGAATTGTATCCTCAGGCCAATATTGTACCAATTGATTATGATCCGGGAGCAACCAGGGTGAATCAGGAAAATCGTATCAAACTGATGTTGGCGGTGGCTAGGGAAGCAATGGAAGGATAGCTTTTTTCCATCAATGTAGGGAAAGGACCGTAACAAGGGAGGAACAAGAATCCCCCCTTGCATTTTCCGACAAAAATAATTATAATAATTAGATATTAAATATCCTTAGAGAAGGTGGCTTTTTCTATGGCAAATGAACATACGGATAAAAAAATGAATATTGAGCTGGAAAATCCTGCGGACTTTACCAGTCCGGAGGAATTATATCAGAAATTGATCCGCACCATCCGGAAGTATCATCCTTCGGATGAGATTTCCATGATTGAAAAAGCATACCGGATTGCACGGGATGCCCATAAAGAACAGAAACGCAAATCAGGGGAACCTTATATTATTCATCCGTTATGCGTGGCAATCATTTTGGCAGATTTGGAGATGGATAAGGAGACGATCGCTTCCGGACTCTTGCATGATGTGGTGGAAGATACGGTCATGACGCTAGAAGATATGACCCATGAATTTGGTTCAGAGGTAGCTTTTTTGGTGGATGGTGTTACCAAACTGACCCAGCTATCTTGGGACAAAGATAAGGTAGAGATTCAGGCGGAAAATTTACGGAAAATGTTTCTGGCAATGGCTAGGGATATTCGGGTGATTATCATCAAGCTGGCGGACCGGTTGCACAATATGCGAACAGGACAGTTCTGGAAACCAGAAAAGCAAAAAGAAAAAGCAAGAGAGACTTTGGAGATCTATGCACCGATTGCCGATCGTTTGGGTATTTCACGGATTAAGACAGAACTGGATGATTTGTCTTTGCGGTTTTTGAAACCGGAAGTTTATGCAGATCTGGTAGAGAAGGTGAACTTGCGTAAGGATTCTCGGGAGCAGTTTGTACAGGATATTGTGGATGATGTAAAAAATCATATGCTGGAAGCGGATATCCGGGCTACTGTGGATGGACGGGTGAAACATTTTTTCAGCATTTACAAAAAAATGGTCAATCAGGATAAGACGATTGATCAAATTTACGATCTGTTTGCTGTGCGGATTATTGTTGAGACGGTAAAGGACTGCTATGCGGCATTGGGCGTAATTCATGAACTATATAAGCCGATTCCTGGACGTTTCAAAGATTATATTGCCATGCCGAAACCGAATATGTATCAGTCTTTGCATACCACTCTGATTGGCAGCACGGGTCAGCCATTTGAGATCCAGATTCGTACTTACGAGATGCATCGTACGGCAGAGTATGGAATTGCCGCTCACTGGAAATATAAAGAGAGCGGGAGCGGTAAGATTGCAGCGGGTGACGAAGAGGCCAAGATGAGTTGGCTGCGTCAAATTTTGGAGTGGCAACGGGATACGGATGATTCCCGGGAGTTTTTAAGTCTGGTGAAAGGGGATCTGGATTTATTTTCTGATAGTGTATATTGTTTTACTCCTTCTGGTGACGTTAAGAATTTGCCAAGTGGTTCGACGCCAATTGATTTTGCCTATGCCATTCACAGTGCCGTCGGAAACAAAATGGTAGGAGCTCGAGTAAATGGTAAACTGGTGAATATTGATTATTTGATTCAGAATGGTGACCAGATAGAAATCATTACTTCCCAGAATTCCAAGGGTCCTAGCCGGGACTGGTTGACTTTGGTAAAGAGTACGCAGGCCAGAAATAAGATTAATCAATGGTTTAAAACGGAACTGAAAGAAGACAATATTTTAAAAGGCAAGGAAATGATGGAGCGCTATTGCCGAGCCAAGGGGATTGTATTCTCGGAGCTTAACAAGCCGGAATTTCAGGAAAAGGTCATGGCCCGGTATGCCTTTAAGGATTGGGATTCAGTTCTGGCTTCCATTGGCCATGGCGGCCTCAAGGAAGGCCAGGTTATCAACAAGATGCTCGAAGAGCGGAATAAAAAGCTCAAGAGTGAGGTTACCGATAAAAATATTTTAGATGGGCTCAGTGACATCAATACCAAAGTGCCAGTCTCCAAAAAATCAAATGGGATTGTGGTAAAAGGGATTCATGATATAGCAGTAAGATTTTCCCGCTGCTGCAGTCCGGTGCCAGGAGATGAGATTGTAGGTTTTGTTACTCGAGGACGAGGCGTTTCTATTCACAGAACCGATTGTATCAATGTGATCAATTTGCCCGAGGATGAGAGGGTGAGATTGATTGATGCCGAATGGCAACAGGTAGAAGGAGAAGAGGGGAACAAAGAACGGTATTCTACGGAAATTCAGATTTATGCTAACAATCGCATTGGTATTTTTGTAGATATTTCCAAAGTATTTACGGAAAAGCAAATTGATATTACTTCGATTAATGTACGTACCAGCAAGCAGGGGAAGGCTACTATTATCATGACTTTTGACATTCATGGCAAAGAAGAGCTGAACCGTTTGACAGATAAGATAAGACAGGTAGAGGGAGTGCTGGATATAGAGCGGACCGCCGGATGACGGAGGGAGGCGTAGCCAGCGCTTTTCTCTTGCGCAGATAAACAGTACTGCTTGGGAAGACTGAAAAAGGTTTCCTGTAAAGAATGGTTGCAATGTCAAAAAACATGGACAAAAAAGGAGAAAAAAGATGAGTGAATTCCGGATTCAAACCTTCGTTCTGGGAGAGGTCAGTACCAATTGTTATCTGATATATCATCAAGGTACGCGGGAGGCAGTCGTGGTGGATCCGGCTGATAACGGGGCCTATATATTAAACAAGTGTCGAGAGATAGAAGTGAAGCCAACCGCAATTCTTTTGACTCATGGGCATTTTGATCATATTCTGGCAGTAAAGGATATCTGCCGGGCATTTCCCTGCAAAGTTTATGCGGGGCGAGAAGAGGATCGTCTTTTGCAGGATTCTTCGCTGAACTTAAGCGGTTCTATGGGTTCTGAGCAGATGTGTGTAGAAGCAGATGTATTGGTAAAAGATGGGGATATCCTTTCCTTGGTTGGTTTTGATTGGCAGGTGTTAGAGACACCAGGACACACGGCTGGTTCGGTTTGCTACTACGTAGAATCAGAACAAGTGCTGATCAGTGGAGACACTCTGTTTGCCAATTCGCTAGGACGCACGGATCTCCCGACTGGAGATATGAGAGCAATCATTCGTTCTATCAAAGAAAAGCTACTATCGCTTCCAGAACGTGTCATGGTCTATCCAGGACATGGAGAAGTGACAACGATTGAACATGAAAAAAGATATAATCCGGTGGCGGCATATCGGAGAAGATAGCGGTACAAGAGACTTTTTGCAAAATGGTTTGAAAAGAGAAAAACGAAAGACAGGATGGCCATGATTGGAATAATATTAAATGACAATGCATATGAACAGGATATCCGGGAGCTTTTGATGGCCTTTTTCCCGGGAAGGTCTTTTGTACATGAGATGTTGCCGGGTCTGGAACTGTGTCTGATCGGAGACTTGGACGAGAGTCGTTCTTGGTTTCGGATGCAGGTTGTGTTCTGGGGGGAATACTCCCATCTGATCTGGGGAAATACTCCAGCGGAGCAAAGAGAGCTGGATCATTTTGATGAGCCGATATCCGTGGATTATGACAATCGGACGGAGACGAAAAACAAAATTAAGCGACGTCTGTATGTGATTTTAAAAGCACTGACGGGCCAAGGTCTGCCCTGGGGTTCTCTGACGGGGATCCGTCCAGCAAAAATTGCTCTTACTCTACTTAGTGAGGGGATGGAGGAAGAAGCGATCCATGCATATATGAGGGAGTTATACTTTACTAGTGAAGAGAAAGCCCGGCTATGTGTGGAAATTGCAGCAAGAGAGCAGAAACTGTTGGCACTGTTGCCTAAGGAAACCAGCTCTTCCCGTAAAAATCGATTAAACAAGGATTATAGCCTTTATGTGGGAATCCCGTTTTGTCCAACCACCTGTCTATACTGTTCGTTTACTTCCTATCCGATTGAGAAATGGACAAAACGGATATCGGAATATCTGGATGCACTGTTTCAAGAATTGGATTATGTGGCAGACCGGGCCGGACGATACCCATCTACGGTTTATGTGGGTGGAGGAACACCAACTTCACTGTCGGCAGAGCATTTAGAACGGTTTATGGAGAAACTGACGAGCACTTTTGACTGTACAGGAGCCGTGGAATTTACGGTAGAGGCTGGAAGACCAGACAGTATTACTAGAGAAAAACTGTTGGTGTTAAAGAAATATGGCGTCACGCGGATTTCCATTAATCCGCAAACAATGAATCAAAAAACGCTTGATCTGATCGGACGAAGACATACGGTGGAGGAAGTGCGGGAGCGCTTTTTGCTGGCCAGGGAGATGGGATTTGACAATATCAATATGGATCTGATTGTCGGACTTCCTAAGGAGGATGCGACGGATGTACAGAGAACGATGGAAGCGGTGCAGGCATTGGCTCCAGACAGTTTAACGGTTCATTCGCTGGCGATCAAGCGGGCCTCGCGACTGAACACAATGCGAGATACCTATAAAGATTATCCGATCATAGGAACACAGGAAATCATCGATATGACAGCCCGCTATGCCCGGGAGATGGGGTTGGAGCCGTATTATCTATATCGCCAGAAAAATATGGCAGGAAACTTTGAGAATGTGGGTTATGCAAAGCCGGGAAAGGCATGTATCTACAATATTTTGATTATGGAGGAGCAGCAAACGATCTTCGGCTGCGGGGCCGGGACTACTACCAAGTGGGTGATTCCCGGGGAAAATCGGATTGAACGGGTAGAGACCGTAAAGAATGTGGAACAGTATATTGACCGGATAGATGAGATGATTGAGAGGAAACGGATGCTTTTTGGTGATGAATAGAACCGATCTGTGGCATTATTGCACAAATAAACATTGTCAGGATATGCTTCTCTCCTTTCAGTTATTAGGAGAGAATGACTGGTCGAAAGAAAAGGTGATAAATTGCCTTTATGCTCTGAGCAATCATGGAGAGAGACATTATGAGAGAATATCGGTTCCCAAAAAAGATGGCACAGTCCGTACTTTGTTGGTACCGGATCCTCTGTTAAAATATGTTCAAAAAAATATTCTTCATCATGTGTTGGAGGGTCTTTCTGTGGCAGATTGTGCTATGGCATACCGTAAGTGGCCAGGGATTGTCCGCAATGCAACAACACATGTAAAGAAACCGCTAGTAATGAAACTGGATATCAAAGATTTTTTCGGAAGCATTACTTTTGAGATGGTGCTTCGTTATGCATTTCCGATAATATATTTTCCTTCAGCCGTTGGGGTTTTGCTTACCGCTTTGTGCTGTTATGGAGAATATCTTCCGCAAGGAGCACCGACTTCACCGCTGATTTCTAATTTGGTGATGAAGCCGTTTGATGAATTCATGATAAAATGGTGTGATCAGCAAAATATTTCCTATAGCAGGTATTGTGATGACATGACCTTTTCCGGAGACTTTGATGTCCGGGAGGTGAGGCAAAAAGCAGAAAATTTTCTGCATACGATGGGTTTTGAATTAAACCAAAAAAAGACGAAAGTGTTATCACAAAGAACCCGGCAAACGGTGACGGGACTAGTAGTCAATGAGCGGGTGCAGGTTTCAGCAGAATATCGCCGGAACTTGCGACAGGAAGTATATTATTGTCAGCGATTTGGGGTGGAGGAGCATTTAAGACACTGTGGAAAATTAAAGTGTTTTGTTTTGCCGGAAGGTTCGATAGACCAACAACGATATTTACAAATATTGCTGGGAAAAGTGCAATATGTACGGTTGACCAGATCGGAGGATGTCTGGTTTTTACAGGCAGAAGATTGGCTTAAGAAAGCGATAAAAAGGAGCAAAAAGAATTCGTGCAAACAGTTACGATAAATGGTGCCGACTCTTGTTTGAGGAGTGGCATCATTTTTATTATTGATAAAGAATAGAGAATTGGTTCAGGAAACGAAAAAGAACCAAAGCTTCAGCAAAAAAGATTGATCATTTTTTATTTAGGAAGTATGATATAGCATATTGAAAGTGGAAGGAGCAGAAATAAGCAATATGGAACATAAGATTGATCGCAATAATTTCATGATGCAACTGGCGACATTTGTGGTAAATAAGCGAAATGCTTTTGTCGTGCTGTTTGCGATTGCATGCATTTATTGCCTGACAACTTTAAACCGGGCCAAGGTAAATACGGAACTGACGGACTATCTGCCAGATACCACAGAGACCCGGCAGGGACTGGATATCATGAAGGAGGAGTTCACTACCTTTGGCTCTGCCAAGATCTTAGTGACCAATATTACGTACGAGAAAGCGCTGGAGGAAGCGAAGGCTCTGGAGGAAATTCGGGGAATCTCTTCTGTCAGTTTTTTTGATTGGGAAAAAGCAGATGATACCTATGAGGATCAGGAGATTATAGAATATTATAAGGATGCGTGTGCCCTCTATACCCTAACCTTTGAGGAGGAAGAGGATACAGAATTGTCCCAAAGAGCGATTGCCAATGTACGAGAACACTTAAAGGATTATCAGGTGTTTTTCTATACAACAGTGGATAAGGATGACAGCGCAGCATTAAAAGAGGATATGAAGGGAATTTTGGCAGTTGCTGCTGTCATTATTTTTTTAGTGCTCCTTTTTACCTCCGGAACCTATATGGAAATCGTCATTTTTATGATGACTTTTATTGTGGCAATTGTATTGAATACGGGGACAAATTTTTGGTTTGGAGAGATTTCTTTTGTGACAAACGCCGTTGCCGCTGTGTTGCAGTTGGCGCTTTCCATCGATTATGCGATTATTTTGTTTCATCGTTTTATGGAAGAACATGAGACAAAGGAAACCATAGAAGCGGTAACTGTAGCGCTCAGCAAGGCAATTCCAGAGATCTCTTCTAGCAGTCTGACTACGGTATCTGGCATGATTGCTTTGATGCTGATGCAATTTGGGATTGGTATGGATCTGGGACGTGTATTGACGAAAGCTATTGTTTTTAGTTTGATTACTGTCTTTTTTTTGATGCCAGCAATGATTGTGATGTCTTCGAAATGGATAGAGAAAACCGTACATCGCAGCTTTGTGCCCTCAATTCGACTCTGGGGACAACTGGTGGTAAAAACCCGTTATCTAGTATTGCCTATTTTTGTGGTAGTGATGATTGGAGGGTGTGTTCTGTCTAATCGCTGTGAATATGTCTATGATCACAGTTCCATTGAGGCGGATAAAATGAATGAATATATGACTTCCCGGGTACGAATTGAAAAAACTTTTGAGGTGACAAATACGATGGCATTGGTGGTGCCAAAAGGGGATTATCAGAAAGAAGCCCGGATTATTGAAAGCCTGGAACAAATCGAACGGGTGGATACCGTTCTCGGTCTCAGTAATATTGAGGTGGATAATGATGGAAAGTACATATTAGTCAATGAATTGAAGCCACGGGAATTTGCGGAGGTTTCTGATGTAGATGTGGATTTGGTACGCCTTTTATATCAGTTTTATGCCATTGACCGGGAGCAATATGGCGCTTTTATGAAGAATTTGGATGAGTACCGAATTCCAATTATTGATATGGTGGATTTTATTTATGATCAGAAGGAGAAGGGCGCTATCGATTTGGATGAGGATTTGTCTGAGGATGTGGATGATCTCCACGAAGCGCTCAGCAATGCGAGAAAGCAACTGGAGGGGGATCATTATTCTCGAATTGTATTTACCATGACAGGGCCGATCGAGGGAGAAGAAACCTTTCAGATTATTGATCAGATCCGGGACATTGCCAATCATTATTACGATGAAGTTTATGTGGTGGGAGATTCTACCAGCGATTACGATCTGAGCAAATCCTTTCGGACAGATAATGTAAAGATCAGTGTGTTAACCGCTCTCTTTGTAGGAATTATCCTTTTATTTACTTTCCAGTCAGCAGGTTTGCCCATCATGTTGGTACTTACTATCCAAAGTAGTATCTGGATCAACTTTTCGATTCCCCCATTAACGGGTAGTACGATGTTTTTCCTTAGCTATCTGATTGTCAGTGCGATTCAGATGGGGGCTACCATCGATTATGCTATTGTGATTACCAGCCGTTATATGGACTTGCGCAAACAGATAGCCAATCGCAGACAGGTAGTAATTGAAGCGTTAAATCAGGCTTTTCCTACGGTTGCCACTTCAGGAACCATTCTGACTTGTGCCGGTTTTGCTGTGGGAAGGCTTACTTCCAATGCAATCATCGCTTCCCTTGGTAAGGCTTTGGGAGCAGGGACGTTAGTATCCATCATTCTGGTCATGACCGTATTGCCACAAATTTTGTTGGTATTTGACGGGGTAATTGATCGTACGGAGTTTAACCGGGGAGCTGTGAATCGAGAGAAAATAGAAATAGATAAGACAGCCCCCAATACCGATTCCTTACAGTCAGATGAAACTGTAGAAGAAGAGAATGGGCAGAAACTGGTACCAATGATATCCCAGGAAGAAGGAGGTGCTGAAAATGAAAAGAATAACTAAAAAAGCAGCACTAGCTATAGCCGTGGTAATGGGGATCTCATCCATGCCCCCAACGCCTTTTTATGCCAAGGCAGAGTCAACCGTTATTGAAATTCGTACAACCGAAGATCTCCGAGATCTGGCTAGGGAATGCACTTTTGAAAGCTATTCAGAAGGAAAAATAGTTCGATTGGAAGCAGATCTGGATCTGTTGGGGGAGACATTTTCGCCTATTCCGGTATTTTGTGGAACCTTTGAGGGCAATGGTCATACAATCAGCGGAATGTCCATTCTTCAGTCGGGATCTAATTTAGGCTTGTTTCGTTATCTGGAAGAAGAGGCTGTGGTACAGAATCTTAAAGTACAGGGAGAACTGATGCCAGAAGGAAGCCGGAAACGGATTGGCGGAATTGCAGGGACAAACAAGGGAACCATCCGCAACTGCAGCTTTTCTGGAACCGGAGAGGCACTAGAGAATCTGGGAGGTATCGCTGGTATCAATGAAGAGACAGGCGTGATCGAAAACTGTCTCAATCAGGCTGATTTGACAGGAAATCGACGAATTGGCGGAATTGCAGGAGAAAACGTCGGCAGCATTCTAGATTCGTCCAATGAAGGAACGATCAATGCGGGTTCCGAAGGGATTGATGAGGAGAATGGCAGCAAAAACAGTATTTCCGTAGATTCTATGGATCGGGAAAACTTGATGACTACCATTGTCATGGAAAAGGTCAATGATGTAGGAGGGATTGCCGGTCTTTCCACAGGAAATATTCAAAATTGCAAGAATTCTGCATCTATCGGCTATGAACATACCGGTTACAATATCGGCGGGATTGTTGGTCGCCAGAGTGGTCTTTTGGTGCTCTGTGAGAATTCCGGAATCATAGCTGGTCGTAAAGATGTGGGAGGGATTGCTGGACAGTTAGAACCCCTTTTGATGATTCAGTATAATCAGGATGCACTAGAACAGGCAGGGAAACAGGTGGACCGGATAGCAGATACTACTGATGCCATGACACAAAGCATCCGGGGAACGACAGATGCTTCGATTGACAATCTGGATCGGGTAGACAAGATTGTCAAAAGTATTCGGGATATTACCCGGGATAAGAAAGACGATCGGAGAATGAAACGGGATGATTATGACGAAAAAGCAAAAAAACAGTTAGATCAGATAGACGAAATTTTGGCTAATACCGAGCTGGACCTGGGAAGCCGTTCTGCGGATCGGGCGGAAAACCGGATCCGGGCTAACATTCGCCGGGCAAGAGAGCTGCTGAATCAACTAAAAGGAGGCAATGGAGGAGTTGGCGATGGGGATGTCCTGCCAGACGATTATATTCCGAATGAGGATGATGAAATTTTGGGGGAATTACAGTACCTTTATGAACGGTTGGAGGAATTGCAAGATTGTGCAGGAGATATTGTAGAAGATACACAACTTATGGTAGAAGAAAGGATGGATGGTGTTGTTGATGGCATCCGTGATTTTGAGGATGATCTGGATTCTTTGCGGGTAGCTTCAAAGGAATTTCTGGATCTGACTCGTAATTATAAAGATCGGTTGGTGGAGGATCTGGATGGTTTGGATGCCGATTTGACCGGACAGCTGGATCAGCTGTATGATGAATTAGATGTTTTGTCTGACAATTTAAAATCCGGCAAAGATCAACTTCGCGCAGAGAAAGATCAATTAGATGAGCAGCTGGAAGGAATGCACGATATTATTAGTGATGGCGTGGATCGAGTTCGAACGGAACGGGATAAAATAGGAGATGACAGCGAATCTCTTTTTGAAGATATCTCAGAAACAGCAAACGAATTAGGCGATGGGATGATTATCGACTGTTCGAATCAGGGAAATGTTTTTTCGGATTTTCAAGGTGCAGGAGTAGTGGGTACCATTGGTATTGAAGTGGATTTAGACCCAGAAAAAGATATTGAAACCTACGGAGATGAATCGCTCTATCGGAACCGGTATGCACAAGCAGTAGTGAGAGGTTGCCGCAATGAGGGGGATATTCTTGTACAACAGGATTATGCCGGTGGAATCGCTGGTACCGCTCGGATCGGCGTACTGGCATCCAACCAGAATTACGGAGACATTTGTACAAAAGACGGAAATTATGCTGGTGGAATCGCTGGAGTCAGCCAGTCATTAATTCAAAACAGTTATTCCATGTGTGAGGTCAAGGGAAATGATTATACGGGCGGGATTGCCGGTCTAGGCAAAAACATGCAAAACAATTATGGAATGACAGATATCGTAGCAGCGGAGGGGGAATGGAAAGGAAGTATTGCCGGAGATCGGGAAAAAGATGGTATCGTCTCGGAGAATTTCTATGTGGATAATGGACTGGGTGCCATTGATGGAATTACTTTTTTGGGGGAGGCAGAAGGGATCTCTTATGAATCTCTGTTACAAAAGGACGGTCTGCCTCCGGAATTTCATACTTTGACAGTGACTTTTTTGACCGAAGATCAGACGGTGAAACAGATTGTCTGCCAATATGGACAATCTTTAAATTCAGAAGAAATACCGGACGTTCCTAAAAGAGAAGGATTCTTTGAGTCATGGGAAGATACCGATCTGTCAAATATCCGAAAAAATTACAAGATTTTTGCTGTGTATCAGCCTTGGACAACGACAATTGCCAGTTCCCAGGAACCGAAACCACAAATGCTGGCAGAAGCAACCTTTTATCCGGATACCAGACTTCAAGTACAAGAAATCGATAAGGATAAACTTGCCGATCTTGATCTGACGATTCCTTCCGGATATCAGGGGATAAAATTCTGCAGTTATGAAATTTTAAATACAGAAAATAATATTCTGCCAAACATGGTAAAACTTCATGTATTGGCAGAAGGCGCCGACACGGTTTGGAGCTTGAGCGCCGGCAAAATAGAACGACCAGACTGTGTGAAAGATGGAGATTATCTGATTTTTGAGTCCGGAATTTCCGGAGAGATTTTGCTTATGAAATCGAAACCGAAATGGGGGCTTCTGATAATAGCCGGGGTGGGAATGGTGGTGGCAATATTGGTGGTAAAAAAGAAAAGGGGCTGGCAGACAGCAAAAGCTATCCAATAGATTAAGATTTTCCTCTGTGGGCAAAAGCGGTGGATTTTTCTCCGCTGACAGCTATGAGCTGTTCCCACAGGGGTTTTTTACCCTTTTTTCTTGTCATTTCCACTAGATTTAGCTCGGTTATGTCCACAACCGTTGTTTTGACTGGATCTTGAGCGGCATAACGGCGTAGTTGTTCCAACAGAAGCGTCTTATCCGAGTCTTCTTTCATGTCAATAAAATCAATCATAATGATTCCGGAAAGGTTTCTTAAGCGAATCTGACGACAAATCTCCTGGGCGGCTTCTAGATTAATCAGGCGGATAGTGTCACTTTGCTCCTTTTTACCAGAATATTTGCCCGTATTGACGTCGATTACCACCATAGCCTCCGTGGGTTCAATAATCAGATAACCGCCGGATTTCAGCCATACTCGTTTTTGGCAAGCCTGACTCATAACCGACTGCAGAGAATAGAGACTGGTGAGAGAAAGCAGCGGATCTTGATAAAAACGCAGATTTTCTTTCTCTTCCGATGGCGCGCTTTTAAAATAAGCTTCAATGGTTTGATAGATATCCCTCTGATCCGTTATAATTTCTTCCAATGTTCCAATATGACTGTTTTTTAAACTCTTTAAATATTCAGGTTCTGCCTGATACAACAGGCTACCGCCAGAACGGAAGCAGGCAGAACGCAAAACACGATTACAGATTTGCAGCAGATTTTGCGTTTCAAAAAGAATTTTTTCGTCCAGTTGATAACCATTGGTTCTGACAATGATGCCGCAAGTACCCTGCAGAAGTGTTTCAAGTTTTGGGCGAAGCTGTTCTTTCCAGGCTTTGTCATGGATTTTGGCAGAAAAATTTATAGATTTTCTGCCGATGGTTAACACTACGTATTTGCCTGGAAAATTCAGATTAGCGGTCAGCACCGGATCTTTGGTTTTTACGGCATCCTTAGCTACCTGGACAATGATTTCATCATTGCCTTTTAGTAATTTTGAAGAAATGGCCGTCTTACTCGAATCTGTCGGCAGCGATATTGGATTGTCCTCTAAACTGTAGTAACCAGTCTGGCCATCTCCGAAATCTACGAATGCTGCATTAAGATTTTTAATGATGCGATTGATTTTTCCTATATAAATGTTACCTAAAATCGATGCGTTTTCTTCCAGCCCCAATTCCAATGCTTCTTTTTCAGAGAACAGAGCGGTCAGAATTCGCTCGTTCCAGCGGGTGATAATTAATTTATTCAATGTCTTCTCCTAATTGTTCCAATGGACAAAAATGGGGAGTATCGCCTTGGGAACAATTCGCGTATACTTCATCTCGATGAATCAATAGCGCGAATTTGGCAAGCTCCTGGTTTTGATTGTTAAAATAGGCTTGTAATACCAGTTCTGGTTTCAGATTGGCGATACTTCCGGCAGCAACACGCATTTTTATCCGATGACTGGGTAATATTTCCAACTGATAGATCCATGGACGGATATCGGTTTCTTTTTCTCCTTTTTTGGTTTTTTTCATAATTAAAATCTGTTCTTTTTGTATAAATGTTGTCAATCCGGTGATAAAATCATCCCAGTTCGATGGTTCATATCCTTCCCGAAAACTCAGCGTATAATCAGCAGCCGCCACGATCGCCATGGCGGGTTCTGCCGAATCTGGTAATTTCTTATAACTTAAAGCTTTTACGCCTTCTGTCATGGCATCGTTAATTTGTTGTAGCATTTTTGCAGAAGAATCTGTGGACAGTACCTCGATATCCACATATTCTCCTCTGCTGGTGATCCCCACTCCGAGAGGAGCGGCAAAGGACATAATCTGATGAGGGCTAAATCCTTCGCTATAACGAATATCAACATTCGCCCGGCGCATTACCTTTTGGAAATAACGCATCATATCAAGGTGGCCAATGAATTTCATCGCCCCCTCTTTGGCAAATTTAATTCTGATTTTCAAAACAGACACCTCCTCCAAAGCTTCGTGCACCACAGCCGGAACAGTGCTGACGACAGTTAGGCGTTTCTTTTTCGTTGATGGCATTCAGCCATTCTCGCTTTAAAAATTCCTTCGTCACACCGGCATCAATAAAATCCCAGGGGAACAACTCGTCAAGCTTTCTTTCTCGCGTGGTATAAAAATCAATATCCACTCCACAAGTTTCAAATGCCTGCATCCAGATTTCATTTTTAAAATGCTCACTCCAGGAATCATAGAGCGCTCCTTTATGATAGGCTTCCTCAATTACAGCAGCTATCTTCCGATCGCCTCGGGCCAGCACTCCTTCCAAAATCGTCACATCTGCATCATGATAACTGTATTTTAAGCTCTTTTTGTTTTTCATTTCTTTAAACTTGTCCTTTACAACATAAGCCCGCTGTAAAAACTCTTCTTGGGTACACATGCTGGCCCACTGAAAAGGAGTAAAAGGTTTGGGAACAAAAAAAGAGGAACTGGCAGTAACCTGTACTTTACCATGACGTTTTTCTTTGGGAACTTCATCATAAAAAGTTTCGGCAACTTTTTCTGCTAGCAGGGCAATTCCCTCAATATCTTCCTTCGTTTCTGTGGGTAATCCCAGCATAAAATAGAGTTTTACACGATTCCAGCCACCCTGAAATGCTTCGGCAGCCCCTTTTAAAATTACTTCTTCTGTCAATCCTTTGTTAATTACATCTCGCAGACGTTGGGTCCCCGCCTCCGGCGCAAAGGTCAGGCTACTTTTTTTCACATCTTGCACCTTACTCATAACATCCAGAGAAAAGGCATCGATTCTTAGAGATGGCAGGGAGATGTTGACTCCCTTTCCATGAAATTCTTCAATCAAAAAAGTGACCAGCTCTTTTAGATGTGTGTAATCGCTGGAACTTAGAGAACTCAAAGAAATTTCTTCATGACCGGTGCAACTTAGCATCTGATACGCATATTTTTTCAGATATTCCAGGCTGTGTTCCCGCAAAGGACGATAAATATTTCCGGCCTGACAGAAACGGCAACCCCGAATACAGCCTCTCTGAATCTCCAGTACTACTCGATCCTGAGTTATCTTGATAAAAGGAACAATCGGATTTTCGATGTAAGGAGCATCATCGGGATTTACTACCAGTTCCTTCGTGATGGATTGGGGAATTCCTTCCTTATTTGGCTGAAAAGAAGCGATAGTCCCATCCTCATGATAAGTTACATCATAAAAAGCGGGTACATAGATACCAGGTATCTGCGCAGCGGCTTTCAAAAAATCCCAACGAGTTCCACTGTCCGTGCGAATCTTTTTGTAGAGATCAAATAAAGCGTCATATTGGGTTTCTCCTTCTCCAATATAAAACAGATCAAAAAAGGGTGCCAGCGGCTCTGGATTATAGGCACAAGGGCCGCCTCCAATAACCAGTGGATCCTGCTCCTTACGATCGGTTGCATGTAGTGGAATCCCGCTTAAATCCAAAACCTGCAGAATGTTCGTATAACACATTTCATACTGAATTGTAAAACCAAGAAAATCAAAATCCCGAATCGGATCCTGGGACTCTAGCGCAAAAAGAGGGATATGCTGTTGACGCATCTGTTGATCCAGATCTGTCCAGGGAGAAAAAACTCGCTCACAATAAACGTCCTCTCGATGATTAAACATATCATAAAGGATTTGCATTCCTAAATGAGACATTCCAATCTCATAGACGTCCGGAAAACACATGGCAAAACGGATGGATACACGGTCTGGATCCTTCATCACGGCGTTCATTTCATTACCGATATAGCGGGCCGGTTGCTGAACAGATAGTAAAATTTCGTCATTCAAAGCTAATTTTCTCATGGATAGTTTCCTTTTACTCAAGATTATGGTATAATTGCAGTTACCATTATACCTTATTTTATAGAGAATTTCAAACAATTTCTGGTTGACATTCTATCCTCTCCATGCTAATATATTTAAGTATGCCGCACAGCGAGGTTAAAAAGATTCCACGATTTTTCGCTTGGAACGCCACAGCTGGCGAGTAATGATAATAGGAGGTGCCGTATGTACGCGATTATTGCAACAGGAGGCAAGCAGTATAAGGTAGCAGAAGGCGATATCATTAAGGTAGAAAAACTTGGTGTGGACGCCGGCGAGACCGTTACATTCGATCAGGTTTTGGCTGTAAATAACGGTGAATTGTCCATCGGATGTCCCACAGTAGCAGGTGCAACTGTTTCCGGAACCGTTGTCAAAGAGGGAAAAGCAAAGAAAATTATCGTGTATAAGTATAAGAGAAAGACTGGCTATCACAAGAAAAATGGCCATAGACAGCTCTATACGCAGATCAAGATTGACAAGATCAACGCATAATTATGATTAATGTAACTGTATTAGTCGATTCGGAGGATTGCTATTGCGGACTTTTGATGTCAGGACATGCTGGATATGTCGATAAGCATCAGGAAGGGCAGGAACTGGTATGTGCTGCCGTATCCGCACTCACTTTGAACATGGCAAACAGTGTGGAACATTTTACAGATGCCAAGTTTGAGGCTGAAATAGAAGAGAAGAGCGGTATTTTTCATTTCCGTTTTATTGAAAAAGCAGATGCCGGAGCGATGCTTCTTATGAATTCTTTAGTATTTGGATTACTGGATATTGAGGAATCATATGGAGAACCATATATCAAAATCCGCTATAAGGAGGTGTAAGTGATGTTTAAGATGAACCTTCAGTTATTTGCTCATAAAAAAGGTGTGGGTTCCACAAAGAACGGTAGAGATTCCGAGTCTAAGAGACTGGGTGCCAAGAGAGCAGACGGTCAGTTTGTATTGGCAGGCAATATTCTGTACCGTCAGAGAGGTACTAAGATCCATCCAGGACTGAATGTAGGTCGTGGTGGCGATGACACTCTGTTTGCGAAAGCAGACGGTATTGTGAGATTTGAGAGGAAAGGCAGAGACAGAAAGCAGGTTTCTGTATATCCGAAAATCATCAATGAATAAGGATTGTTGTTAGGACGGATTTGACTGACGGGCTTCATACTGATACCAGGTATGAAGCCTTTTTAAAACTGTGTAACAAAATGAGTTGAAAAATGGCGCATACTTAGGTAAAGCCACTGAAAGGGCAGGTGTGAGAATGTTTGCAGATAGGGCAAAGATCTTTATCAAATCCGGAAAAGGAGGAGATGGTCATGTCAGCTTCCGTCGAGAGTTGTATGTGCCCGCAGGTGGTCCGGACGGTGGTGATGGCGGGCGAGGCGGCGATATTATTTTCGAGGTGGATTCCGGATTAAATACGTTAACCGATTTTCGACATGTGAGAAAATATGTCGCTCGAGATGGAGCGCCGGGAGGGAAGAAACGTTGCCATGGCGCAAATGCAGAAAATCTGATTATAAAGGTACCAGAGGGAACAGTAATCAAAGATTTTGAGAGTGGTAAAGTAATCGCTGACATGTCTGGAAAAAACCGACGTGAGGTGATTCTAAAAGGAGGCAAGGGCGGTCTTGGCAATATGAATTTTGCCACAGCCACCATGCAAGTTCCCAAATATGCGCAGCCAGGTCAACCAGGTCACGAATTATGGGTGCAACTGGAATTGAAAGTGATTGCCGATGTCGGTTTGGTCGGTTTTCCTAATGTAGGGAAATCAACATTACTTTCCCGAGTATCCAATGCCAGACCCCGGATCGCCAATTATCATTTTACTACACTAAATCCTCATCTTGGCGTGGTGGATTTAGAGGAAGGCGCGGGCTTCATCATGGCAGATATTCCCGGACTGATTGAAGGGGCATCTCAGGGAGTCGGATTGGGACATGATTTTTTGCGTCATATTGAACGAACCCGGGTTCTTATTCATGTGGTGGATGCGGCAGGAACGGAAGGTAGAGATCCTGTGAAAGATATTTATACCATCCATGAAGAACTGGAAAAATACAATCCGGAACTTTTAAAACGTCCGATGGTAATTGCCGCTAATAAGATGGACGCCGTTTATGCCGAGGATGAAGACCCTTCCCAGATACTTCGCAAAGAATTTGAACCTATGGGCATCCCAGTCTACCCCATTTCTGCTGTCAGTGGAAAAGGAGTACAACAACTGTTATACGGGGTTTATGAGTTATTGAAAACCGTGCCTGCAGATCCGGTGGTATTTGAGAAGGAATTTGAGATTGAATATGCTAGTGACCGCAACCTTCCTTATACGGTTGAGCGTGATCCGGATGGTGTGTTTGTGGTAGAGGGACCTCGCATTGAAAAGATGTTGGGCTACACGAATCTGGAGTCAGAAAAAGGATTTCAGTTTTTCCAGAAATTTTTAAAAGAAAATGGAATTCTAGATGATTTGGAAACAGCCGGAATCCAAGAGGGAGATACCGTTCGGATGTATGGATTAGTCTTTGACTATTACAAATAATACGATAATCAATAAAGATTAGGAAGACAAAGCGGAGAAGGGAAACGATATGACAAGCAAACAGAGATCCTACTTAAAAGGAATTGCCATGACTACAGAGCCGATTTTTCAGATCGGAAAAGCAAGCCTGACACCGGAGATAACCGCAGCAATAGACGAAGCGTTAGAAGCCCGTGAATTAATTAAAATCAGCGTGCTAAAAAATTGTCTTGATGATGGCGATTCGATGGCAGAAATATTGGCCGAACGGACGCGTGCGGAAGTAGTACAGGTAATAGGTAAAAAGATCGTGCTTTACCGGCAGGCAAAAGAAGAAAAGAAACGTAAAATTGTGCTGCCTTCCTAAACGTAACTTTGATATAGAAAACTAGCAGAAAGGCATGAAATCATGGCTGAGATTGGAATTATGGGAGGAACTTTTGATCCGATCCATAATGGTCATTTGTTATTGGGCAGGCAAGCTTATCAGGAATATAGACTAGACCAAGTTTGGTTTATGCCGTCAGCAACTCCTCCTCATAAAAAAGACCATGTTGTAACTCCAGTAGAAGACCGGCTAGCGATGGTTCAGTTAGCCATTGAGGAATATTCTTATTTTGTTTGTTCTGATTTTGAAATTCAAAGACAGGGAAATACTTATACGGCAGAGACTTTACGATTGCTCCATGAGAGATATCCTGAGCATCGCTTTTATTTTATTATTGGAGCAGACTCCCTCTATCAACTGGAGAACTGGTATCATCCCCAAGAGGTTATGAAACAAGCCATTTTGCTGGTGGCAGATCGAGTATATGAACATGCCCCTTGTTCGATAGAAGCGCAGATTGCCTATCTGAAAGAGTCCTATGGTGCAGATATTTATATCTTACACTGTGATGAGGTAGATATTTCCTCTGGAGAGCTTCGCGAAATGGAAGCCAAAGGGGAAAAATTGCATCTGTATGTTCCTAAATGTGTGGAGAAATATATTAAAGAGCATGAACTTTATCAGGAAGGATGAAGTAAAAGTAAAACAATGATTACCATAAATGAACAGATTTTTACTTATCGAAAACAGTTAAAATCCAAGTTGGATCCAATGCGCTATGAACATTCTTTGAGCGTATCTTATACCTGCATGGCTCTTGCCATGCGTTATGGTTATGATATTGGCCGAGCAGAAATGGCTGGCTTGCTTCATGATTGTGCTAAGCGGTACGGAGATAGTGAACTAATTGTCAAGTGCCAGAAACATGGTCTGACATTGACAGAGGGAGAGAAAAAGGCGCCTGCTGTTATCCATGCTAAATATGGAGCATGGATGGCCGAGCATAAATTTGGTATCCGGGATGAGGAGATTCTTTCGGCTATTCAGTGTCATACTACTGGAAAACCGCAGATGAAAATGCTTGATAAAATTCTTTATATTGCAGATTATATTGAGCCAAGAAGAAATAAAGCTTCTAATCTGACTCAGATGCGTTATCTGGCTTTTCAGAATCTGGATCAGACAATGTATGAAATTTTGGCTGGAACTCTGGAATATTTAAAAAAGAAAAAAGCAGATGTAGATCCTATGACACAATGTGCTTATGAGTATTTCAAAGAAATCAAATGATTTTCTATACCGGATATAAGGGGTATTGATAGAGAGGAGAGTTATGAATGGATCAGGAAAAAGAAATGGTTAAGCTGGCAATTAAGGCTTTGGAAGACAAAAAAGGGGAGGACATCCGTATCATCGATATTCGGGAAGTATCGGTTTTGGCAGATTATTTTATCATTGCCAGTGGGTCTAATGCCAATCAAGTTCAGGCTATGACGGACAATGTAGAAGAGATTTTGGGTAAGGCAGGGTATGAGCCAAGACAGATCGAGGGATATCGGAGTGCCAATTGGATCTTAATGGACTATGGAGATATTATTGTTCATGTATTTTGCCGAGAAGATCGACTGTTTTATGATCTCGAGCGAATTTGGAGAGATGGAAAAGTAGTGGAAACCGAGACATTCCGGTAAAACATGGAATGATTCCAGAACAGCATAAGTAGACATAAAAATATTATGTTTACTTATGCTGTTTTTGTATGGATATTTCTAGTAAGAACTTCTTTACTCAACTGTCACCGATTTTGCCAGATTCCGAGGTTGATCAACATCCAGATGTTTACCCAGAGAAGTATAATAAGCAATCAATTGCAGAGCAGCGGCAATCGGAAATACCGTAAAAGAATCTGCCACATCTGGAATTCGAATTTGTAGATCTGCCAAATTATCATCTACCACGGCGCTTTCTTTAATTAACATAATAATGTAAGCGCCTCGCGCTTTTACCTCACGAATATTGGATATTGTTTTTGCATATACGTGTTGCTGTGTGGCAATCGCTATTACAGGGACTTGATCAGAAATCAGAGCGATTGTACCATGTTTTAGTTCTCCTGCGGCATAGGCTTCGGAATGAATATATGAGATCTCCTTCAGCTTTAAGGCGCCTTCTAAAGAGAATGCATAATCCAGTCCACGTCCAATAAAAAAGACATCTGAGCTTTTTAATATATGGGAAGCCACATCACGGATATATTCTTTTTGTGCGATCACATTTTCCATAGCAGGAATTACATCAAGCAACTCAGCCAAGAAGCGGATTGCTTGTTCCTGGGTATACTTACCGCGTATCAGTGCCATCCGGCAAATGATCATATAAAGAGCGGCAAGCTGTACGGAATAGGCTTTTGTGCTAGCGACAGCAATCTCCGGACCAGCATGAGTGTAAAAGACATAATCACTTTCACGGGCTATAGTGGAGCCCTTGACATTGACGATAGCCAAAGTCGTGGAACCACATTGATGAGCCAGCCGCAAAGCAGCCAGAGTATCAACCGTTTCTCCGGACTGGGAAATAATAATTACTAATGATTTTTGATCAATCAATGGTTCTTCATAACGAAATTCAGAAGCAATGGATACTGTAATCGGAATTTTTAATATTGGTTGCATGATAGCACGAGCTACCATACCAGCATACATAGCAGTACCACAGGCAATGATTTGGACCTGATTACATTGTTCAAAAATGCTGTCAGAAATTCCATCATCACTAAAATCGGGAAGTCCTTTACTGATACGAGGCAAGATCGTATTACGCATGGCTTGTGGTTGTTCATGAATTTCTTTTAACATAAAATGAGGAAAACCATTTTTCATGGCAGCATCCATATTCCAATTAACAGACATAATTTCCGGATAGTCTTTAGAGAAAGAGTCTTCCAGATTATATACATGTATTTTATAAGGAGTCAATTTGACAATATGCTGTTCTGGAACCACAAAATATTGGCGGGTATAGGGAATCAAAGCAGTCAAATCTGAAGCAATCAAAGAACCAGATGGCGTAGATGCTGCCACCAGAGGACTGATATTACGAATGGCATAGATTGCACCTGGTTGATCTTCAAACATAATACAAAAACTGTAGGAGCCATCTAGAAGCTGAATTAGGCTACGGATAGCGACTAACGGGTCACCATGATATAATTCATTCAGAGTCTGTGCGGCCACTTCACTGTCTGTCTGAGAAATTAAGCGTTTCTGTAAATGAAATTGCTCTGTTAAAGCATGATAATTCTCAATAATTCCATTATGAATCAAAACAACTTTTCCGGCACGATGAGGATGAGCATTTACATCGGTAACGCCGCCATGAGTTGCCCAGCGAGTATGGCCAATACCACTATGAGAAGAACCCGTGATCTGTTGTTTACAATAGCTTTCAAGATTTTTGACCTTACCAATCTTTTTTATCAGACTAATTTTAGAATCTTCCATGCAAAGAGCAATACCTGCACTGTCATATCCTCGGTATTCCAGACAGGATAATCCTTCCAGAAGAATTTTGGGGGCCTCTAGAGGTCCTGTGTATCCGATAATTCCACACATAAATTTTTCTCCTTTTTTAATTGACAACAAATTGTATCTATTATAGCTTATGTCATTCTATTCGTCAATTCTTGCTTTTTCGTAATAATTACAATGGACTGTGTATGACATTGGCTGTATATGACTATACTTTTCCGTATTTTGTAAAAAAATTTTAAAACTTCTCCCTGTTTTTCCATATGAATTTATGCTATAGTATAATGTAAATGTTAAAAATCAAGGGGGCACAAAATGAAAAGACAAGCATTTTTGCTTGAAGTTTGGTACAGAATATGAGAAAACAGTGGATTTCAGCCGTAATAATGGTAATAATTGGCAGGTGTATCTTTGCGATTTCTGATTTATATCAGCCTCAACCAATCATAGCACCTGTTTTTGAGACAGAAAGTTTCCCTATTCCCCAGTCTGTTTCGATCAATCCTCCTTTTGTGGAGGAAGAGATACCATCTATAGAAGAAAAGATAGAGGATACTTTTCATCCAACACCAGAAGAACTAAATTTGGCTCATTTTTTCCCGGAAGGAGTAGATCAAAGCGACATTTCAAAAAGCTATGCCGGAAAGGCATTTATGGAACTGATGATGCAGGATACCGAATGGATGAATAACATTTATACTTATGCGGATATGACTCCAGAACAGTTTGCCGTCCAATCCGGTCATGCAAGAAGCCAAGTGATAGGTTCTTATAATCCAAAGGACGATTTACAGGATCCCAATAATCCAGATACCTGGGTTATTCGTTCCTTTCGAAATATTCGTACTAATGTGACCGATGGAGATGGCAATCCGATCAGTGCATATTCTAATGTAATGGAAATTATGTCTGTGGCCAATGTTTATACTTATTTTAAAGATGCTGAAGATTATAATTTGTTCTTGTCTCATGTCAAGCTACTTTGGGAAAAATCCCATGCCTATTCCATCGATATGAGTGATATCTATTATTGCGAAGGATGTCTCAGTGAAGAGGATGAAAGAAAACGTTTAGAACAAGAAGCGGCAGCAGAAGAAGCGGCAATACAAGCTAATATTTTAGCAAATGAAGAAAATAAAAATGCAGAAAATGAGAGTTTAGAAGCTAATGAGAGCAAGTCGGAAGAAAATTTATATCAAGAACAAGAGGAACCAGAAAGTGTATCTAGAGTAATAACGGCATCAGAAGGTGCAGAAATGAGAGAAGAATCGGAACCAGAAACCATATCTCCAGACAAAGAGACAAAAGCACAAATCCCAGAGACTATGATAGCTTCTCCATCAGAAGTAGAAGCTATCGAAACACAAGAAGCAGAGATTGTTGAAACACAATCAGAAAGCGAATCGGATCCCCCATCTTTGGATGAACGATGTCCTGGACATATCGATTTACTGGTGAAAATGCGTATCCGGGGAATTAAAGAAAAGAATGGACTTTTTCAAGTGGATCCTTATGGGAATCAAAAAGATAATTTTGAAGAAGATGGATGGCAAGGATGGACTCCAGAGAGGGTAGAAGCTGTCCATACTCTTGTAAGTCAGGATTGGTATCAAAAGTATGGGATAACCGTATCTACAATTTCCATGGGAAACCCATTATCGGAATCTGAAATTCAGGAGTTTATGGAACGTCTTCCTACGGATTTGTCACAGACTCGAAAAGATATCATTCGTTTTGCCCTTTCTTCTGTAGGGAAGGTTCCTTATTATTGGGGAGGTAAAGCAGCAGCGCCTAATTATTCCGGAAATGGTTTTGGCGTACTCATCACCCCAGATGATAAGGGAAGAATTCTAAAAGGATTGGATTGTTCCGGGTGGATCAACTGGGTGTATTGGAGTGTAACAGGTAACCCTCTTCCCTATGAAAGTACATCCGGATTGGCATTGTGTGGAAAACCTGTTAATCGGAATCATTTGCAACCTGGCGACATTATCATTCGCACGGGTGAAGATGCTCATGTGATTATGTTTTTAGAATGGGCAGAAGATGGAAAAATTCGTTGTATTCATGAAAGCAGTGGAAATGTCAATAATGTGACAGTAAGTGTTCGTGATGCCAATTGGCCATACTACCGAAAACTGATTGACTAGATTTAAGAAAGGATTTTTATTATGAGATACCAGAAAGATCCCTATGAAGACGAGATTGACCGGATGCGGGCCAGAAAAAAACATGGGGAACGGCGAAACACATCAAGAAAAAAGAATTTATCTTTTGATGATTTTGAGTTTATTGAGGATCTGGATGAACTAGACTCTCGTCCGATTCATTCAAAAAAGAAATCATTGACAAAAAAACATAAACAACATAAAAGAAAGAAATGGTTTCTCTGGATTGTACTTTTGGCGATATTATTGACCGGTTATCTTTGTTGGAAACGTGCTCGTAATAATGGCTATTGGACAGTTGTCGTGTATGGTGTGGATTCTCGTGATGGTAATCTTAGTAAAGGTGCTCTGGCGGATGTCCAAATCCTCTGCAGCATTAACCGAAAAACAGGAGAAATTCGCCTGGCTTCCGTATTTCGTGATACATATCTAAAAATTGATCCAGATGGGAATTATCATAAGATAAATGAAGCCTATTTCCGTGGTGGCAGAGAGCAAGCAGGAGAGGCATTAAAAGAAAATCTCGATCTGCATATTGAAGATTATGCTACTTTTAACTGGAAAGCAGTTGCAGATGCAATCAATATATTAGGAGGTATTGATCTAGAAATTACAGATCGGGAATTTGCTTATATCAATTCCTTTATTACAGAAACCGTTAATTCAACCGGAGTCGGATCGGTACATTTAGAACATAGTGGAATGAATCATTTGGATGGCGTTCAAGCGGTTGCATATGCCCGTTTACGCTTAATGGATACAGATTTTAACCGTACAGAAAGGCAACGGAAAGTAATGGGGCTGGCAATGGAAAAAGCCAAACATGCAGATTTCAATACTTTAAGAATCTTAATTGGAACTGTATTTCCGCAAATTTCTACCAGCATTGGGGTTGATGATTTGATGTTAATGGCAAAAGATGTAAAAAAATACTATATTGGACAGACAACAGGATTTCCATTTTCTCATACTGAGATGTTGATTGAAAAAAGGGATTGTGTAGTTCCGACAACACTGGAAAGTAATGTAATCCAGTTGCATGAATTTCTATATGATGATACCCAGTTTTCACCTTCTGGAGTAGTGAAGAATATAAGTGCGCATATTGCGAAAGTCAGTGGCATTGACACTCCAGGTAAAGATACCGAAACTGGTAAAAATGTAGGTGCAGAGGGAAACAATGGGGATGGCATTTCACAGAATAATCCCCCAGAAACATCAATAGCCGAACCGATGCCTTCAGAGACCGAGCCAGCTGAGCCGAATGCACAAGAACCATCAAGTAATGAATCGACTACGGATATAGCAGATACAGAGGCTGATGCAACCAGTGAAGAACCCACAAATATTGAGTTGGAATCGTCGTCGGAGACAATTACAGAATCTCAACCAGTACAAGAACTTCCAACAACATCTGCTCAAATTCCGGAAAATCCTACGCAAGGTCCAGTATCCGCACCTGGTAGTTCGGATATGCCAAATGAACAAGGCCCCGGTATCCGTGGTCCAGGAGAGTCGGATAACGAATATAACAGTACATTGGAAGCACCTGGTCAGGGAAATGGTCCAGTTAGTGGTCCTGGAGCTTGAACGAAGAGAGTTATCATTAAGAGTAGTGCTTACAACTATTCGTTAAACTATTGTTTCGCGAATAGTTGTAAACATTAAATACTCTTTCTATCTCTCTTTTATTCAAAATCCTTTCCATCTTTAATTTCTCAATTTTCAGATAGGAAAATAAATCATGAAACTTCAACGTCTTTACAGTTTAACAAGAAAAGCTATCGACTCCTATCAAATGATTGATGATGGGGATCATATTGCTATTGGAATTTCTGGAGGAAAAGATAGCCTTACACTGTTATATGCTTTGCATGGCTTAATGCAGTTTTATCCAAAGAAATTTACTTTAAGCGCAATTACTATAGATTTAGGTTTAGGAAATTTTGATTTATCATCGATTTCCCGTTTATGTCAAGATTTTGCAATTCCTTATCAGATTATTCATACAGACATTGGCAAAATTCTGTTTCAAGAACGTCAGGAAACAAATCCTTGCTCTTTATGTGCAAAACTTCGTAAGGGAGCTTTTAATAAGGCGGCTAGCAACCTTGGCTGTAATAAAGTAGCCTATGCTCATCATCGAGAAGATTTGATTGAAACTATGTTATTGTCTTTGATTTATGAGGGACGTTTCTATGCTTTTTCTCCTTATACTTATTTAGATCGTATCCAATTGGCTGTGATTCGTCCTATGATGTTGATTCCTGAGGCAGATATCATAGGATTTCAAAATAAATATCATCTTCCCGTATGTAAAAATCCATGTCCGATAGATGGTCATACAAAACGGGAATATGTTAAAAAATTATCAACTATTTTAGAGAAAGAAAATCCTGGAGTAAAAAAACGCTTATTTCATGCAATTACAACAGGAAATATTCCTGGATGGGTGCCGTGCTCTCCTGCTGTTGATTTGGAAGGCGATGTTAATAGCTAAAATTATTTTCAGTGGGTAAAAGAATATATCTCTTTGTCCGCTGTAGATACCCTTTGTTTACGAAGAGAATAAAAGGAGGACAATAAAGTGAGTCAATTAGCCTATCATGAACAAAAAGATATAGAAAATATAAAAAAATTACGTTTTTTGATTAAGGAACTCCCACCCTTTTGTGTTGACTTTTTCCGGGGAATTGAGCCTCGGACATCTTCAAGAACGCGAATCGCTTATGCTTATGATTTACATGTGTTTTTCGATTTTTTAACTCTGGAAAATCCAGTTTTTCGAAACCTAGATCGAACATCCATTCGTCTTGACTTGATGGAACAACTTACTGTGAATGATCTGGAAGAATATATGGAATTTCTGAAATATCGTTTTAATGGAAAAAATCAAGAGGTGATCAATAAAGAACGGGGAATTATGAGGAAAGTCTCTTCTTTGAAAAGTTTTTACAATTATTTCTATCGCAATGAAAAAATCCAGAATAATCCAGCATCACTCATACAAATGCCAAAGCTTCACGAGAAAGAGATTATACGTTTGGATGTAGATGAAGTTGCGCTTCTTTTGGATGAAGTTGAGATGGGTGAAAATCTTACAGATAAGCAAAAATCATTTCATAATAAAACCAAGATACGTGATCTAGCACTTTTAACGCTTCTACTTGGTACGGGTATTCGTGTATCGGAATGTGTCGGTCTGGACATTGAGGATGTGGATTTAAAGAATGGCGGCATTCATATTCACCGAAAAGGAGGAAAGGAAGTGACTGTTTATTTTGGCATTGAGGTAGAAGATGCATTACAAGATTATCTAGATGAACGCTTTGGCATTGATGCTATGCCAGGAAGTGAAAGGGCATTATTCTTGTCATTACAACGAAAACGAATCCATGTACGAAGTGTGGAAAACCTAGTAAAAAAGTATGCCAAAATTGTCACGCCATTAAAAAAAATCACTCCTCATAAACTTCGAAGTACTTATGGAACGAATCTGTACCGGGAAACCGGCGACATCTATCTAGTAGCCGATGTATTGGGTCATTCTGATGTCAATACGACCAAAAAACATTATGCTGCTCTGGAGGATGAACGCCGCCGTAGTGCCCGGAATGCTGTACGTCTGAGAGAAAAATAGTAGAGATCATTCTGCAAGGTATACAATTGTCAAATACTCACCAGAATGTACTTGCTCGCTTGGCAGTCGATTCATTCGCTTTAGTTCTTCTACATATTCGGCTGCCGTATAATTGGCTTTTTCTGCATAACGGTTGGCTATCTTCCAAAGGTTGTCTCCAGGCTCTAATTGAATACTTGTGTAATATCGTTGGAGCTCATGATCGCTCTCTTCTTTGGCATAGGCATCAAAAAGAGTACGTCCAAAGAACCCTGAAAAAAAGGCCACTGCCATTAATAGTGCCATCGCAATCTTATGGAGTTTTTTGCGTCGGGCCCGCCGCTCCATAGCAACATACAGGATTCGGCGGCCTGCAATACGCTTATTTATATGAAGACTGCTCTTCTCCTGCCAATCATTCTGCAACTTTTGATGTTGATTCGCAACTACTCTTCTCTGACTCATTCCCATCATCATACCCCCTTTACGCGCCATTATTTTTAAGCAAACGACAATTTACAAACATGTGTTTGTTCTTTGTGAACATATTATAATATCCGAACGTTTGTTTGTCAATATTTTTCGAAAAATTCCGAACAAAAGTTTGCTTTTTTCTCGAACATATGTTAGTATAGTATCAGAATAAAATCTTTAAGTATAAATTCCGGGAGGAAAAATATGAGCCAGGGAAAGATTACATCCAAACAGCAGGAAATATTACAATATATTAAAGATATGATTTTAAGAAAAGGATATCCACCAACAGTGAGAGAAATTTGTGAAGCTGTCCATTTAAAGTCCACCTCTTCGGTACATTCTCATTTAGAGACGCTAGAGAGGAATGGCTATATTCGTCGAGATCCGACAAAACCGAGAGCCATGGAAATTTTGGATGACACCTTTGGTTTGACTCGCCGCGAAATGGTACAGGTTCCGGTTATTGGTACGGTTGCTGCCGGACAACCGATTTTGGCGGAAGAAAATATTGAAGATTATTTTCCAATACCTGCCAATATGCTTCCCAATTCTCAGACATTTATGCTTCGGGTAAAGGGAAGCAGTATGATAAATGCTGGAATTCTAGAAGATGATTATGTGATTGTTGAGCAGACATCTTCTGCTAGCAATGGTGATATTATAGTGGCTTTGATTGATGATTCTGCTACGGTAAAGCGTTTTTATAAAGAAGACAGACAATATCGTTTACAACCGGAGAATGATACGATGGAACCGATTATTGTTTCAGAAATGAATGTTTTAGGCAAAGTGGTAGGATTATTTCGACGGATGTAGTTCTTGTTTAAGCGGATGGATGACAGACGGGTTGATTACGATTTCTTAGTTTGTCTGTTAAACAATAGGTAAAACAACATAGGCGGTTTTGCATCAAAAATATAGCAGAACCGCCTGTCATATCTCTTATTCTGTTTTTAATGTTTTATCTTTTGTTTTTCTTTTCTATCCAATTTTGTTTTACTTTTGTTAATTCGAGAATCATGTCAACAGCCCCCTCGATTCCTATAGTACTACTGTTAATACATAAGTCATAGCTTCGGGAGTCTCCCCATTTTTTACTGGAATAATAATTATAATAACTGGCTCGTTTTTTGTCAGTTTTTACCATGATGTCTTTTGCTTTAGACGGATCTACCTTATAAAGTTCGCTCAGATAAGCAATTTTCTCTTCATCATTGCCAGTGATAAACACATTGACAACATTTGGATATTCAGCCAAAGCATAATCAGCACAACGGCCGACTATCACACAAGATTCTTCATCAGCCAGCTTTTTGATTGTATCAAACTGTGCCAAAAATATTTTGTGGTTCAATGGCATATCTAAATAAGCCGAGTTAGAATATCCCATAGAATAGGTATCCATCACCAATGAATAGAGAAAACTGCTGGTAGGTTTTTCATCATGAGTTTCAAAGAGCTCTTCACATAGACCACTATTTTTGGCAGCCAAAGTAAGTAATTCTTTATCATAACATTTAATTCCCAGCCGTTCGGCAATCGTTTCTCCAATTTTTTTACCACCACTGCCACATTGTCTTCCGATTGTAATTACTAAATTCCCCTTCATAGACATTCCTTCTCCTTTCAGTAATTCTTGATGGAAAAATATTTATCAGCTACTAGTATTATACACTAAAATTTCTGAAAAGTATATAAATATAGGCAAAAAATCTATCTATTTTAGAGAAAACTTCTCTAATAATTCCACAAAATATTCAGGAAGTGGTGCCTGGATTTCTAAATATTCACCTGTGCGAGGATGAGAAATACCTAAAACCCCTGCATGCAAGGTCTGTCCCTGAAGCTTTGGGAAAGGACATTTTGCAGGTCCATAAACCGTGTCACCAAGAAGTGGATGACCAATGGAAGCCATGTGAACCCGAATTTGATGCGTACGTCCCGTTTCTAGATGACATTCCACATAAGTATAACGATCAAAATTCTGAAGAACATGATAATGCGTGATTGCCGATTTTCCATTCTTAGAATTAATGCTCATCTTTTTTCGATCCACCGGATGACGACCAATAGGCGCATTTATAGTACCATTCTCCTCTTGTATCCGCCCATGAACAATAGCATAATAGATTCTGGTAATTGAATGAGCCTTTAACTGTTCTGCAATTGCATTATGTGCAATATCATTTTTACAGGCAACTAAAACTCCGGTAGTATCTCGATCAATACGATGTACGATGCCAGGACGTAAAATACCATTAATTCCCGAGAGATCACAGCAGTGAGCCAATAATGCATTGACTAAAGTTCCGGAAGCATGTCCTGCAGCCGGATGAACCACCATTCCCTTTGGTTTATTAACCATGATGATATCTTCATCTTCATAAAGAATATCCAACATCATGGTTTCTGGCAGAATCTCTGGTTCTACTGCTTCTGGCACTTCCAATAGAATGTGCTCTCCCTTTGTTACTTTATAATTGCTTTTAACGATTCTTCCGTCAACCGATACTCCTCCATCTTTTAGAAGTTTTTGAAGATACGAACGAGAAAACTCAGAACAACAATCACTCAGATAACGATCAATTCGAATTCCACTACAATTTTCTACAATGATATGCCGTATCACATTGTATTTCCTCCTTGATCTGGATTCGATTTGGGAAAGAATTTGAATATTTCCAAATCTTCCTCTGTATAAAAGAATAGCATTAGCAATAAAAGGGCGAATGTAGCTGTGGTAACATAGATATCAGCTACATTAAAAATCGGAAAGTTAATCAATCGAAAATATAGAAAATCAACAACATAACCTTGTATGATCCGATCTACCATATTGCCGGCAGCGCCTGCAGTGATCAAAATAATACAAAATCCCAGCCAACAATAATGAGAATCTCTCCAGGAAGGCAAATGCCACATGATATAAGCAGCAAATATCAAAACCACAATTCCAATAATGAAAAAGAAAAACTGCTTTCCCTGAAGAATACCGAAAGCAGCTCCTCGGTTCTCAGAATATAAAAATTCAAAGACTCCTTCCCAGAGAATCAATGGTTTTTTTCCTTTTAAATGATTGATTGCCAGATATTTTGTATACTGATCCAGCAATATCAAGAACCAGGAAACCACTGCCCAAATGATTAGATTTATAATTTTATTTTGATAACTCTTTTTCCCCAGTTTATTCATAACTGCCTCCTAAGAGCCACTGAAGAGTTTTTAGAATCTCTGTATCACTAACCTTACGTTCGATATAAGCATTGCCAATCTGACGCAATAGAACAAATTGAATAACGCCAGAGTCCATCTTTTTATCATTTTTTGTAGCAGCAAGAATCATTTCTGGATTTAATTGCCTATTTTTTAAGGATACAGGAAGATGAAAAGTCAAAAACATTTGACAAATCTGATTTAACTCTTCCATGGACAGAAAACCACGTTTTGCAGACAGATAAGCAGCACCAACACTTCCTAAAGCCACACAGTGTCCATGCAAAAGTTGAAAGTTCATTAATTTCTCGATCGCATGTCCCAAGGTATGTCCAAAGTTGAGCAATGCACGTTCTCCTTTTTCCATAGGATCTTGTTCTACAACGGTCCGTTTAATTTTATCACTTTCAAGAATCATAGTACGACAAACATCGGGATCGCGGCGAAGAATAGCTTCTTTATGCTCTCCTAGCCAATAATAATAATCACGATTTTTAATCAACCCATGTTTGATAATTTCTCCCATTCCAGATGTATACTGTTCTTCGTTGAGTGTGCAAAGAGTCTCCGTATTTGTATATACTAGTATTGGCATATGAAAAGCACCTATCATATTTTTATATGCATCAAAATCGACCCCTGTTTTCCCCCCAATACTACTATCTACTTGAGAAAGCAAAGTGGTCGGAATCTGGATGAATCGTATGCCTCGTAAATAGGTAGCAGCAGCATAACCGCAAAGATCTCCTGTTACACCACCCCCCAATGCTATCAGAACATCTTTCCTATCATAATGATTTTGAATCAAGTATTGGTATAGTTCTTGCACTGTATTTAAATTTTTCTGCTCCTCTCCAGCCGGAAAGCAAAAGGAATCAACTTTTAAACAAACAGTATTGAGACATTTCTTTACGGAATCAAGATATAAGGAAGCAACATTACTGTCTGTTACAATACAAAGTTTTCTTTCCATGATTCCTAATTTGGAAATTTCTTCTGCTAAAGGGGCGAAGGAAGTTTCCAGCACAATATCATAAATCGTTTCCCCATCTTTATGAACGGATATTCTGTCAGCCATTGGTATATCTCCTTTTTATACTTTTTTGTAACTTAAGAAAGCAAACAATTTTCCAGAGAATCATCGGAAAATTGTCTGCTTCTCCCTCTGTAACCCCAATTCCTATATTATGCTCCACTCCCACACGTATTTGCTACTTTACAGTCGAATATTCATCCCAGAAACATCCATATTGCCATTGGTAAAAATATCTTGGAAATCCCCAGATAACTCCACAGATTCTGGAGTGGCAATAAAGATATAACTAGAAATCTTCTGAAGATTTCCATTCATGGAATAGGTAGCACCAGAAGTGAAATCAATAATCCGTTGAGCAACTTCTGTGTGAATTCCTTCCATATTTAAAACTACTGCTTTATCAGCAAGTAAAAAGTCACAGATATCTCTCGCATCCTCTATGGAGGTCGGTTTAACCATAGCGACCTGCATCGGCTTTCTCATCGGTACCACTTTTGACGATGATCGAGAGAAAAAACGTGGTCTAGGTTCTTCTTCCTCCTCTTCCTCCATATCATCACGAGAATTGCTAAATGTATTTCTTCTGGGCATGTCCTGCTCGTAATCGTCTTCTGGACCAAAGTAGTCTTCATCATCGTCGTCATTTAGCCGCGTCAAATCCATCAGTCTGCTAATCAGGCTCATACTTATCTACTCTCCATTTCTTATCTGGCACCAAAAATACCAGTACCAACTCTAATCATGGTGGAACCCTCCTCTACGGCAACTTCATAGTCGCCAGTCATTCCCATAGAAAGGACACTCATGCTAATATTATCGATGTTTTTGTGTTTAATGTCAACATATAATTGAAATAATTTTTTAAAAACAGAGCGATTCTGTTCAGGATTTTCGACAAATGGTGCAATTGTCATCAATCCACAAATATGAATATGCGAAAAATTGCAAATTTGTTGTATTATATTCATGAGTTCTTCCG